>JAPLSS010000393.1 GCA_026398515.1 Candidatus Sumerlaeota bacterium
AGCCGCTCGCGATTCGGCAGTTTCATCGCCTTGCGGTCGTCGGTCATTTCGCGCTCCTGATCGGTGAAGATCACGAGCACGTTGGGGCGGGTCTTGGCGGTTTCGGCGCCCCACGGGCGTCCGAGCGGCGCCACCGCGGCGGCGGCGGTCAGGCCGGCCGCGGCGCGCAGGAATTCGCGACGGGAGATAGACATGCGATGCCTTCCTTCCATTCTTACAAGATGAACGCTCCGAGAAGCTCTCAGGTTGATCGCTCTCTCGCCGATTCTCAATGGTTTTTCGCCTGGGTGCGCCGACGCGCCGACGGGGGCGCATCCCGTCGCCGGCTTCGGCGCCGGTCTCGGACCCGTCTGACGAACTCCCTCTTGATTGTCCCGCCCTTCGTTGCTTCAATGGCGCCCATTCAGTCCGTTTCATTCTTTGCACGGAAAGGCGTCGTTCCCTATGGCAGACAAGATTCGAATCGGTTTGATCGGATGCGGCGGCAACATGCGCGGCCACGTCAACGGCCGGCTGAAGACGATTCCCGAGACGGAGATCGTGGCCTTGGCCGATGTCAGCGAAGTTGCCATGCAGGGCCTCGCCAACGCCGCCCCGCAACTCGCCGGGGCGCCGCGGTTCGCCGACTATCGCGCCATGCTCGACACAGTCCCGATGGACGCCGTGGTCATCTCCTCGCCGCATAAGTTCCACGGCGAGCAGATCGTCGCCGCCCTCGACCACGGCCTGCACGTCTTGACCGAGAAGCCGATGGTTTGCACGGTCGACGAAGCCAAGCGGGTGATCGCCAAGCGCGACGAGAAGAAGAAACTCGTCGCCATCGGCTACCAGCGGCACTTCCAGGGCGCGTTCCGTTTCGCCCGCCAGTGCGTCAAGACGGGCGAACTGGGCGACGTCTACTTCATCAACGCGTTTCAAAGCCAGCGCTGGTGGACCCCGGCCAGCGTCGGCAAATGGCGTTTCAGCCTCGACCTGTCCGGCGGCGGGCAGTTGAACGACTCCGGCAGCCACCTGCTCGACATCATCCTGTGGGTGACCGGCCTCCAGCCCGCCGAGGCTTTCGCGTTCATCGACAATCGCGGCGCCGAGGTCGACGTGCTGACCGCCGCCTCGCTGCGCTTCACCAATGGGGCGCTGATGAACCTCTCCGTCGTCGGCGAGGCTTCCTACAAGGGCATGGACGAAGGCGAGTTCATTTGGGGATCGAAGGGGTTCCTCTCCGTCACCGGCACGGGGACTCCGGTCGTCACGCTGACCAAGGACAACGCCTCGCCGCCGCCGCCGAGGCTGGTGCGCCAGGTCCCGCCCGAGGAGATGCCGATGGGGGCCAAGACGCCGGACCACAACTTCATCGACGCCCTCCTCGGCCGCGGCGAGTTGGAGACGCCGGCGGAGTGCGGCCTGCGCGTCATCCAGGCCAGCCAGGCGATCTGGGAGTCGGCGAAAACCGGCCAGCTGGCGACGGTCAGGTAGGTCCGCATAGCAGGTCCATCCGGCGCGGGTGGGCTGGCCGTTGGCCCGGAGCGCCGGGACAACGGCCCCAGGAGTATGGGCGCCTTCGAGGGGCAAGAATTGTTGCCACGGAATCCAGGGCTCAAAACATGGAAAAAGCGCTCCAAGCATTGAACGATATGGAACACGCGGGCATCATTCGCCGCTATGCCATTGGCGGCGCGCTGGGCGCGTTGTTTTATATGGAGCCGGTTTTGACGTATGATTTGGATGTGTTCGTGGATTTGCCGCGGCGGCCGGGCGGCCTCGTCTCCTTGGCGCCGGCTTACGATTATCTTCACGCCAAGGGATGCAAGGAGGACCGCGAACACATCATCATCGATGGCACGCCGGTTCAGCTTCTCGTTCCCTATAATGCGCTTATCGAGGAGGCCCTAGCCGAAGCGCGCGCGACCGTCTATGGGCAAACGCCCACTCGGGTCTTTCGCGCGGAACATCTGGCCGCCATCATGCTGCAGACCGGTCGGCCCAAGGACCGCGCGCGGTTGGCCGGCTTTTGCGCCGAGGCAACGTATGACAAGGAATGCCTGGCCGCCATCCTGGACCGGCACGGCTTGGCGGCTGCGTGGGTCCAATGGCGAGGCGAAGGATGAACAAGGAACTGAAGACGATTCTGGAGGCCAAGGAGGCGCGCCGGCGCGATCTGGCGGCGTTGCCGATTGAGGAGAAAATCCGCATCCTCGTTCGTCTTCAGCGGATGGCCGCGCCGATCGAACGCGCCAAAGGGCGGGACGTGCGCGTGTGGGAAATCCCGCTGGGGGAATAATCGGGCGACAGCGCAGCCCCAGCAGCGCCACCCCCGCCTTCCGGAGACGCCCCATGCGCCGCTATCCGTCCCACCCCTTCTTCCCTGGAGCGCTGTGGATCGCCTCGTGCCTAGCCGGCGTCGCGCCGCGCGTCGCCTTCGCCCAGAGCGCGCCGACCCAGCCGACACAGCGCGCCGTTCCCTTCGGCCCCTATCACCTGCCGCCGGACCGGTTCGCCCCGCCGTTCACGCTGGCCATGGCTGCGCCGAAGTCGCCGGATGACGCGATTCCGTTGTTGGAAGCGGCCCGGGCGAAAGGCGTGCGCATCTTTATTCACCTGACCGGCGGACGGAGCCGCCATCAGAACGCGGATTATTCGTTCAGCCTCGAACGCTTCACGCAATTGCTGGAGGCGTTTCGGGGCGTCGACTTCTCCCCGTACATCGAGGACGGCACGCTTCTCGGCCACATGCTGTTCGACGAGCCTCACGACCCGACGAACTGGAACGGCAAGCCGGTTCCGTTCGAGACGATCGATGCCGCGGCCGCCGCCAGCAAGCGTCTCTTTCCCACCGTGCCCGTGGGCCTCGGTTCGCCCCCCAGCTGGCTGCGGCGCGGCGCCCCCTACCGGAGCCTCGATTTCGGCTGCGCGCAATACGTCGCCAAACGCGGCGACTGCAAGGAGTGGGTGAAAGCCGAGGTCGCCGCCGCGGCCGAGGCCCGGCTGAAGCTGCTTTTCAGTCTGAACGTCCTCGACGGCGGCGGCGTCCGCACGAGGCAGCCCATGTCGGCGGAGCAATTGAGGGCCAGTGGGACGGAATGCCTCCGCCAGCCGGGCATCCTTGGGTTGCTGATGTGGAAATGGGACGAAGCCTACTTCTCCCGCCCCGACATTCGCGACGCCCTGGCCGCCCTCGCCGCCGCCCAGGATTCCGCCTTCGTTCTTCCGCGACCCGTACGCTTTTGACCGAGGCCCCCGCGCCTTTCTTCCTCCAATCGCTTCGTTGACCTATCGCCGCCGTTTGTCGTATGAGTCTGCCGCGACCATTCCCGCTGGAGGCTCGCATGATCCTTCCCGGTGTTGCCGCGCGGTCATGCCGATGGCGCATCGCCGTTCTGCTCGCGGGGGCGTTCTTCCTGCCCGCGCGCGACGCCTTCTCCGCGCGGGTGGGCATCAAGTGCAACCGCTCGAAACTGGAGTATCCCGACAAGGTTCTGTCCGACCTGGCGCGGATGCACGCCGACCGCATCGACACGTTCATGCTGTGCCTGCCCTGGTCGCAATGGGAGCCGGAGGAGGGGAAACTCGACGAGCGCCTCTTCACCCACGGCCTGCCGCCGGTGATGGATTTCTGCGCCCGGAACGGCATGTCCGTCCTCATCGCCAACCACTGCTCGTTCTGGGGGGCGAAGGGCGACTGGAGCATTCCGGGCTGGCTCAAGAGGAAGCCCGGGTTCGTTTCCTCCGCCTCGTGCCTTGATTCGGCGGCCATCCGTTCCTATCACATCGCCTTTCTCAACCGCCTGATCGACGCCGCCGCGAACTACGACGCCGTCATCGGCTACAATATCCTCAACGAGCCGGTGGCCGCCTCCGAGTACTCCGTGAAGAAGCACAACGACGAGTTCCAGGCGCGTTGGGGCGGCGTGATCGAGATCTGCGACGCCGTGCGCCAGCACATGAACGAAACGGGATGCAAGAAGATCCTCACTTTCGGCAACGCCGGCGGCGAGGCGGGATACGCCCAGTACAACTGGGTCAACACGGGCCGGTTCGATCTGACGACGCTGTGGACGCAGACGCTGTACCGCGTCTCCGAGCAGGGAACGACCGCGTATCAGGAGTCGGACCAGTGGTACGCCGACCGTCCGAAGATCCGCACCGAAGGCTTCCTGAACTTCGCCATTCTGGGCCGCGCGCGCGACACCGAAGATTTCGTTTCGACCAAGATCCAATGGCGGCAGGGCGCGGACCACGTCGCCACGTGGTATGACTACGACAACGATTACGATTTCGAGGGACTGGCGAACGCATCCATTAAGAACCTGGAAGCGTTTTATCCCTGGCGGATCGGCGACGCCAGCGGTTCGACGAAGGGCCTGTGGATGCTGGACCACCGCCACGGCGACCGCCCGACGCCGTATTATTGGGCGTTGCGCGACTTGGCCGGCGGGGTCGATTCGTTCGAGACCCTGGACCCCTCGGCTCTTCCAGCGAACGGCGCCGACACCCAGGCGTTCGATCCGGTCCCGGCGAAAGCGGGCGTCTCGCGGCGCTGGAGCGGGACGGGCACGATCGAAGGCGAGAAAGACGATCTGCCGCCGGGGACCGATTCCACCATCGCCGCGCGCATGACGCTGGAGCCGGGGCAGGCGCTCACCCGCTCGGTCATCGCGGCTCACTGGCGTGACAACGGCGCGTCCCACTCCGACGCGTTTGTCTTCCAAGCCAAGGCGCCGCGGGGGGCCGAATTGACGCTGACCGTCGCCGCGGGGGAGACGACGCTGCGCCGCGCGGTCTCCATTCCCGCGGGCGATTGGATGCGCTGCGCGGTGGCGTTCAAGGATCTCGGCCTCGCCGCGGACGACATCGGCAAGGTCAAGTCGGTGGGGTTTGTGAATGAATCGCCGAGGCCGCAGACGCTTTTGATCGATGAATTCCTGATCCGGCCGGCGCCATAGCGTCTTGCTCTCCCGCGGCTTGGCGCTGGTCCTTATCTCCAATCCTCTCCTCATCCCCTTTTTCCCGACGTGGAGGCGTGGCATGAGTGTTTTGGCGGAGAAACCCAAGGCGCTCGCCGAGAACGAATGGCAAAGAAGCAAGTATGGAGTCCCGCCTTCAGGCGGAACGGGGTGAAGTGGATTCGTGATCGCCACTGGACATTCCGCCGGCAGGGGGGTTCGATGCGTTGAGATCCCGGGACCATCGGCCTGAAGATCCGTGCGGAAGGCCGAGGCAAGACTGCCGGCGCCACGAATGACGCCTGCGCCGCTTTGCTCAGACGATGAACGAAACAACCGCCACGCCGGCCATTGTCACGAAGAGTTTGACCCGCAAGTTCGGGCCGGTCCTTGCCGTCAACGCCGTCAGCTTCGACATCGAACGCGGGGCCATTTTCGGCTTCCTCGGCCCGAACGGCTCGGGGAAATCGACCGTGATCCGCATGCTGTGCGGCCTGCTGGCGCCGACGGCCGGGGAGGCGTGGCTGGACGGGATCGACGTGCGCCGCCATCCCGAAGAGGTCAAACGGCGCATCGGCTACACCTCGCAGCGCTTTAGCCTGTACGACGACCTGACGGTGCACGAGAACATCCGGTTTTTCGGCAGCATCTATGGACTGCGCGGCGAGCGGTTCCAACGCCGGCAGGCGGAGATGTGCGACCTGCTGGGGCTGGGGCCGTACCTGAATCGTCTGGCCGGGCGGCTGTCGGGGGGCTGGAAGCAGCGGCTGGCGGTGGCCTGCGCGTTGCTGCACGAGCCGGGGATCGTGTTCCTCGATGAGCCGACGGCGGGCATCGACCCGGTGGCCCGGCGCGAGCTGTGGGACGTGCTGTTTCGCCTGTCGGGCGAGGGCGTCACGCTGTTTGTGACCACGCATTACATGGACGAAGCCGAGCGCTGCAGCCGGGTGGGGTATATTTATCTCTCCAATCTAATTGTCTGCGGAAAACCCGATGAGTTAAAGCGGATGCCCGAAGTGACGCCGGCGGGGCATCGGCGGCTGGAGGTGCGCTGCGATCAGCCGACGCGCGCGCTCGGACGCCTGCGCCAGATGGAGGGAGTGGCCGACGCGACGCTGTTCGGCGACATTCTCCACGTGCTGGCGCACGAAGGGGTGGACGACGGGGCGATCCGCCGCCACCTTGAGCGGTTCTCCATTGTCTTTCACGAGGCGCGCGAGATCGCCCCGTCGCTGGAGGACGTGTTTGTGATGCTGACGCGGGCGCGGGCGCGGAGTTCGTAGCGGCGCAGGCTTTCCCGCCTGCGATCTTGGGCGCCCCGCGTTGCGTCGCCATTCGCAGGCTGGAAAGCCTGGGCCGCTCTCACGCTCACTTCATGAAGGATCTTTCTATGCTTCGAGGACTGGGCGCCATCATTTACAAAGAAGTGCTGCAGGTCCGGCGCGATCCGGCCACGCGTTTCATTTTTCTGATTCCCGTGTTTCAAACGATCATCTTCGGCTTCGCCATCGACATGGACGTGCAGCACATCGCCACGGTGGTCTGCGACATGGACCAGAGCAAGGAAAGCCGCCGGCTGGTGGACCGCCTCGCCAATACGCAGACCTTTCACATCATCGGCGAGGCGGCGAGCGAGGAGGATGTGCGGCGGCGCATCGTGGCCGGCCAGGCGAAGGTCGGCCTGATCATTCCGCCGGACTACAGCGCCCGTCTGCTGAACGGCGAGCAGGTCTCGGCGCAGGCGCTGATCGACGGGTCGGACAGCACGGTGGCGATGACCGCGCTGCAAACCTCGCGCGCCATCGGGCAGGTGGAGACGGGGGTCCTGGCGGGCCTGTCGCTGGACAATCCGCAGGTGGACGTGCGCCCGCGCGTCCTGTTCAACCCCGACCTGATCAGCGCCAAGTTCTACGTGCCGGGGCTGGTCGGGATCATCCTGCAAATCGTCACCATGATGCTGACCGCGTTCGCGATCGTGCGCGAACGCGAGCGGGGCACGCTGGAGCAGTTGGTGGTCACCCCGGTGTCGCGCCCGGCGCTGATTCTGGGGAAGCTGATCCCCTACGCGGTCATCGGCATGCTGCAGACGGTCTTCGTGTTGTCGTTGATGCGCTTTCTGTTCGGCGTGCGCATCCAGGGCGACCTGTTCCTGCTGCTGTCGCTGTCGGCGTTGTTCCTGTTGCCGTCGCTGTCGTTCGGGATCCTGGTTTCGACGGTAGCGGCCAACCAGGCGCAGGCGATGCAGATCAGCCTGTTGATCATCCTGCCGTCGGTGCTCTTGTCGGGGTTCGCCTTCCCGCGCGAGACGATGCCGGCGCCGATTTACGCGCTGAGTTGCGTCATCCCGGTCACGTATTACGTGCAAATCCTGCGCGGCATCATCCTGCGGGGGGCGGGGCTGTGGGCGCTGTGGCCGCAGACGCTGGCGCTGGTGGGCTTCGCGGTCGCACTGGTCGCCGTCAGTTCGATGCGGTTCCAGAAGAGGCTGGGGTAGAGAAACCCGCCAGTCTGGCGGACCACTCTTGACATACGGACAAAAATGTCCGATACACGTCCATGAATGGAAAAGAGTTCATTCGGCGGGTTCGCAAGGCGGGCAAAAGGAATGGTGTTGCAGTGCGATTTGTTCCCCGGCGCGGCAAGGGCAGCCACGGCACGCTGTTCTACGGCGCTTGCTTCACCGTGGTCCCAAATCAGAAGGACGAACTCAAGACAGGAACGCTTCACGCGCTGTTGGATCAGCTGGGACTGAGCCTCGAGCGGATATAGGAGCTAGCCATGAGGAATTTCGTTTATCCTGCCGTCCTGACGACAGACATGGACGCGGGGGGATTCGTCGTCACGTTCCCCGATCTGCCGGAAGCCATTACGCAGGGCGAGGACGCCGAGCACGCGCTGGAGCAGGCGGCGGATTGCCTGGACGAGGCGGTCGCGAACCGAATGGCGATGGGTCTGCCCATCCCCAATCCCTCGCGCGCAAAGCGCGGGCAGTATTCTGTGCTGCTCCCGGCGCTGACGGCGGCCAAGGCGGCCCTTTATTCCACCATGCAGGAAACGGGCATCGCCAAAGCCGAACTGGCGCGGCGGCTGGAATGCGACGAGAAAGAGGTCCGCCGCCTGCTCGATCCGCGCCACCCGTCCAAGCTGCCCCGCATCGAGCGGGCGATGGCGGCGCTGGGGCGGCGATTGGTTCTCGGGTACGAAGCCGCCGCGTGAGCATCCGCGACTATCTCATCACCGACGAATCGAGCCTCCACGACTTCGCCGGAGTGAATGAGTTGGAGCTGAGAGACATCCAGCGGAAGATCAGGGATGTGTATGACCTGGATGTCGCCGAGATGCAGGCGGGGAACTTGTTGAAAATCTTCATGGCGATTCACAAGCGAAGGTATGGCGATCCGTCGTAGGCGCGAGAGAGCCGGCGCTACTGGACAGCCGGCGCTGATTCAGTCCGCCGCGGGCTGTGGCGAGCGAAGTCGAGCCACAGGGTGGACCTACAGCAAATCGCTCGCCAGTTCCGCCAGCGGCGAGCGCTCGCCGTGGGTGAGGACGATGTGGCCGGCGAGGTCCTTGCCCTTGAAGCGTTCGGCGGCCACGCTCAGGCCGTTGGAACTGGAATCGAGAAACGGGTTGTCGATCTGGTACGGGTCGCCGGTCAGGACGACCTTCGTGCCTTCGCCGGCGCGGGTGACGATGGTTTTGACCTCGTGAACGGTCAGGTTCTGGGCCTCGTCGATGACGAGGTACTGGCGCGGGAGGC
Organism: Candidatus Sumerlaeota bacterium; assembly: GCA_026398515.1. Lineage (GTDB taxonomy): Bacteria > Sumerlaeota > Sumerlaeia > JAPLSS01 > JAPLSS01 > JAPLSS01. Next base: position 8,701 of record JAPLSS010000393.1, read on the forward strand.
TGCGGCCGCGGATGTAGGTCAACGGCTGGACTTCGAGGAGGCCGGATTCGTGCATCTGGCGGATCGCCTCGGCCGTCGAGGCGCCGGCGCGCTTGGCCCGCCGCCTGGCCGCGGGCGCGTTCTTCTCTTCCGCCGCCTTGAGGCCGCGCAAGTGCGATTGGATGAGGAATTCGAGGTTGTCGTAGACCGGCTCCATCCACGGGCGCAGTTTCTCGCCGACCTCGCCGGGCAGGAACCCCAATTCTTTGCCGAGCGGCATGATCGGACGCGCGACGACCATCTTGGCGTAGGCGCGTTCATCCGCCGTCTTGCGCAGGCCGGCGGCGATGGCCAGCAGCGTTTTGCCCGTGCCCGCCTTGCCCGCCATGGTGACGACTTGCACCGAATCGTCCAGCAGGAGGTCGATGGCGAAGCTCTGCTCGCGGTTGCGCGCGCGAACGCCCCAGAGGTCTTCATTCGCGCCGAGCAGCGGCAGGATCGCGCCGCTGGCCCGGTGGAAGCGGCCGGCGGCGTTGTGGCTGG
>JAPLSS010000863.1 GCA_026398515.1 Candidatus Sumerlaeota bacterium
ACTCTTTGGCCACGAGAAGGGGTCGTTCACCGGCGCCATTCTGTCGCGCAAGGGGAAGTTCGAACAGGCGAACGGCGGCACGATTCTGCTGGACGAGATCAGCGAAATGCCGCTCTCCCTTCAGGCGAAACTGCTGCGCGTGTTGCAGGACCACGAAATCGAGCCGATCGGCGCGAGCAAGCCGATGGCGCTCGACATCCGCGTCCTCGCCACGACCAACCGCCCGCTGGCCGAGTGGGCGAAGGAGGGGCGGTTCCGCGAGGATCTCTTCTACCGGCTGAACGTCATCGCGTTGACGATCCCGGCGTTGCGCGAGCGGCGGGAGGACATTCTGCCGCTGGCCGACGCGTTGCTGGAGAGGCACTGCCGGAGGAATGGCCGTCCGCGCAAGCGGCTGAGCCCGTCGCTGCAATCGTATCTTCTGATCCAGGAGTGGCGCGGGAACGTGCGCGAACTCGAAAACTTCATCGAGCGCGCGGTCCTGCTCGCGGCGCCGGCGCTGGAGATGCCGGACATGCCGGGAGCGCCGCTGGTGGAATCCCACGCCGCCGGCGCGCGACTCGATCCCGACAGTCCGCTGACGCTCGATGAGATGGAAAAACGCATCATCATCCAAACGCTCGAACGCGTCGGGGGCAACCGCACCCGCGCCGCCGAGCAACTGGGCGTCAGCGTCCGCACCGTCCGCAACAAGCTGCACCAATACGGACTGCAGGGGATGTTTTGACTCTCCTGCGCGAACGAGGCCGCCCGCGCCACGGGAAACGCCCTCCTCAGAACTGCTTCGCGGTCGCGGGGGCGAACGCCGGGCGGGCGACCTGGGTCCAGATGCCCGCGATCTCCGGCGCGTAGACTCCCACGTCCGCCGGGCCGACGGGCGGACGCGGCGGCTCGCCGGGGGCAAAGACGCGCGGAATGGCTTCGAGCAAGTCGAACCCGTACGCGGCATGCGGCCCCAAGTCCGACCCCTCGCCCCACTCATTCCAGGCTTCAATCGTCAGCGTCTTCTGGCCGTGCGCGTCGAGCCACTCCTTGGCGTTGCGCAATTCCTTCTCGAAGAGTTCGGGCGTCAAGCCATAGCGGCAGGACATGGGAGAGCGCCCGAACCACGGGCGATGATCGAACCCGGCGCTGAGCGGCAGCCAGGGAGTCAACTCCTTCGGCATTCGGTTCCACACATCGACCGCGCCGAGGATGTGCTGCCAGGCGGGCGAGGTCGGGAAGCCGCCCGAGCCTTCGCCCGGATAATTGTAGCGCGCGCCCGCTTCGTATCCTTCTTTGACAAGAACCGCCGGATCGCCGTCAGGATTGCCGGCCACCCAATAGATGCCGGGGAAGCCAGCCTTTTTCGCGCGCGCATCGGCGTCGGCCAGCAGACGCGGGACGGTCTCAGCGCCGAGATCCTGACGGAATCCCGGCGTGTGATACACGACCACGATGGGCCGGCCGTCGCGGAAGCGCTTGTATTGCGGATTCGGAAAGTAGTTCTCGATCCAATAGTCGACGATTTCGCCCCAGTCCTTGGGCGTGATCTGCCCGAACGGCTTGTGGTTGATCCAATCGACGCACCATTGGATGTAAGGCAGGAAGCGCGAATGCAGCAGGCCCTTTTCGAGGAAGGCGCCGTTGGTCACCTGGCCCTTGAGCCAATACCAATCCAGTACGAAGAAATTCACCCCGTGCTCGACGGCCCACTTGATCGTCCAGTCGGCGACGATGGGCGAGGCTTCGTCGTGGAAGCCCAACAACGGCCGGCGTTCGGCGAACGGCGGAATGGTCACCCAGTGGTGGATCGACTCGCCCCAACCCGGGAAATAATAAACTCCTATGTCATAAGGAGTCTTAAGCGGCTTCGGCGGGGGGATTTCGCCCTGGGGCAGGTTGACCGTCGGATCGACGCGGATGCGGCCTGTGGCTTCGACGGGCTCGCCGCCCTCGCACCCGAGGCGCGCGGTGAAGGACAGGTGGCCCGCGGATTGCGGCGTCACGTCGGCGTAAAGCGTCGCCACCTGGTCCGGCGGGATGGCTTCGGGCGCGCCCCGCAGGCTCTTGGCCTCCACTTTAAGCCCCGGGTCGCTTTGCCATCCGACACGAATTCCCTTGGCGGGCGACCCGCCGGCGTTGCGCACGCGGATGGCGATGGGGCCGCGCCGCCCGACGCGATAGAGGCCGTCGGCTGGACCACAGTATTCCACGACGAGCAAGGGCGGCCCTTCGGGCGCGGCGCGAAAGGCGACCGATTGCACGACGCCCTGCGCGCCGGGCTCATAGGTCGGGATAATGGAAAAGTTGTTGAGAACGCCGCAAAACTTGCTCTTCACCGGGCGTTGCGGCTCCGGGCCTTGCACGAGGTCGTAGTCGCCCATCCATACATTGTATGTATGCATTCGGCCGTCGGCGCGAATGGGGAACGTGTAATAGCCGCCCTTGGCCGGGGGCGTTCCGAACTTGAACCCGCCATACGGGCCGGACGAGGCGCTCATTTTGACGACCAGCCACGAACGCCCCTCGGCCAGCGCGCGGACGGCGTCGAGCGATAGGACCGGCGGCCCGTCCGCTCCGGCGACCTGCAACCCCGCGGCGGTCGGCGTGGTGGGATAGTCGAACGTGGAATCGCGGAAGCGCTGGGCGGTCGAGGCGTCGCGCAGGTCCCATTCCGCTTCGTCGTTCGGCGGCGCGGGCAGGCGGCGGATGGCGATGGATTCCAGGTCAAGAACGCCCGAAGCCGGGCCGTCGAATCGAATCCGTTGGAGCTTCTTCATCGCCGCCCACGCGGGCCACAGGCGAATCGTGCGGAAGTCCTGGGCGACGGGGACCGCGCTTCGAACCGAACGCTCCTCGGAAAAACCGCCTTGTTTTCCTGTGATGTCGTTGGTGAAGAAGACCTGGAGCACGCCGGCCTGCGAGCCGCGACAGCGGAGCTCGATGCAGTCGCGCGGGCCGATCTCCAGCGGCGGATCGAGGACTGGGCCGACGAGGATCGGGTCCTTGCCGGCGATCGTGGCGCTCCAATGGCCCTCGACGATCCGGCCCGTCCAATCCTGGTTTGGCACCCAGCCGCGCATGCTCTCCGGCGAATCAAACCGCCATTGGGCCAACACCTCTCCAGAGGGCGCCTCTCCGAACGCGAGCGCCGAAACGCACACGCCGCATGCCAACAGGCTCGGCAGACGCATGACGGTCCCTCCCACGGCCTATGACGGATTCATGATCTCGTCCAACCGCACGGGACGATCTTCCTCAATGGATTTTTCCATCGCCAGGCCCACGGCCACCGACCGCAGGCCGTCGAGCCCCGTGGCCAAGCTCTCGCGGTTTTCCTGAACCGCCCGCAGGAACGCTTCGACCTGGCGTTGGTCGCCCCCGTAATGCTTCCCCTGCGATTCCGCGCTCAAATCGAACTTGACGGGCCGCGACCCCTTGGCGCGGCGATGCAGCTCGATGATCCGGTCGTGCGCGTTGCCCAGGATCTCGCCCCGGCTGCCGATGAATTGGAACTGGCGGCCATAGGGGCTGGACGGGTAGAAACACAGTTGCACCGTCCCGCGCAGACCCGACTCGTATTCCATCAGGCCGACGTAGTGGTCGCCGACGTCCTTGGTCGAACTGTAGAAGCAGTGCGAAGAGGCCGTGCCGTCGTCGGCGAGGCCGTCGGGCGTGTTTCGCGTCCAGACGGTCCGGGCGATCAGCAGATAGTCCTCGCACGGATCCGGGCAGGCGGCGCACTCCCGGCCCCGCGCCTTCTCCGGGAGGAACTTGTTGAGGCCGCTCCACATGACAACCCGCTTGGGCAGTTGGCCGAAACACCAGTTGAGGACGTCGTAGTCGTGGCACGCCTTTTCGACGTTCAGGCCGCCGCTGTATCGCTTCAGCCGGTGCCAGGTGCGGAAGTAGTGAAGGCCGCCGCGATAGTGGACGCGCCAGTCGAAGAGCAGCGGCTCGCCGATTTCGCCCGCGGCGATCAGTTCCTTCAACTTCGCGAAGAGCGCCGCGTAGCGCATCACGAAGCCCACCTCGAGGACCTTGCCGGAGCGCCTGGCCGCGTCGAGAATCGACCGGCAACCGGGGAAGGTCGTCGCCAGCGGCTTCTCGCAGAAGGTGTGCTTGCCGCGGTCGAGGGCGAACGTCGCCTGCTCGGCGTGGAGGAAATTGGGCGAGGCGACGACGGCCACGTCCACCTCGGGTTGGTCGATCGCCTCGCGATAGTCGGCGCTGGCGCGGGCGTCGGGATAGCGCCGGCGCGCCTCGGCCAGGTTGTCGGGATTCGAGTCGCAGACGCCGACCATGTTGACCCGCCCCGCGCCGTATTCGACGAAATTCCGCGCGTGGCAGTTCATCCCGCGCTGCCCCATGCCGATCACGGCGATGCCCAAAGTCTTCTCCACGGCGTTGCTCCTCCGGCGAATGACGGCGACGATTTTGGACAAAGGATGCACGGCGCGAACGGCTCGTGCCACGAAAAACGTGGGAGTGGCGCAGGCTTTCCCGCCAGCGCGTTGTTCATTCGCGTATTCGCAGCTGCGCAGGCTGGAAAGCCTACGCCACTTGACCGCCGGCGCTACGAAAGATTGACACTCCCCACGGCGGCGGATATGACCAGACGGTTGCGATCGAACCGTCCGTGCTATGTCCGTGTTCGTCGCCTGCTGCGCGCACGGGCGCCTTCCGCGGAGGAACCTAATGACAGACTGTGTTCGGCTGGCCATTGTGGGCACGGGGATGATCGCCGAGTGGCACGCCGGCGCCATCCGGCAGTGCGAATGCGCGCGGCTGGCGGCTTGCTATGACGCCGTCGGCGACCGCGCGGAAGGTTTCGCCAAGAAGCACGGAATCGACGCCGCGCCCTCGTTGGACGTCCTGCTGGCGCGCCGCGACGTCGATGCCATCGCCATCGCCACGCCCTCCGGCGCGCACATGGAGCCGACGGTGGCCGCCGCCCAGGCCGGCAAACACGTCCTCTGCGAGAAGCCGCTGGAAATCACGCTGGAACGCGCCGACCGGATGATCCAGGCCTGCGAGGAGAACCACGTCACGCTGGCCTGCGTCTTCCAGGGGCGCACCGGGAAGGCGATCCGTCCGATTCAGCGCGCCCTGGCGGACGGCCGGTTTGGCCGGCTGACCATCGCCGACGCGCAGGTGAAATGGTATCGCGACCAGGCGTACTACGACCGGGTAGGTTGGCGCGGGACGTGGAACATGGACGGCGGCGGCGCGTTGATGAATCAGGGAATCCATACGATCGATCTGCTGCGCCTGTTCGCGGGCCCTCCCAAGATCGTCCAGGCCTTCATGGGAACGCTGACCCACCGGATCGAAGCCGATGACGCGGTCGTGGCCTGCATTCAATTCGCCAACGGCGCGCTGGGAACGGTCGTGGCAAGCACCACGTGCGCGCCCGGCTTTCCGCGCCGCGTGGAGATCTCCGGCGAGCGCGGCAGCGTCGCCCTGGAGGACAACCAGATCGTTCGCTGGTCGTTTCTCGATCCAACCGCCGAGGACGAGCGCATCCTGCGGGAAGGCGCCGCGGATGAAGGCCTTAAAGGAGGCTCTACGGCCGCCGAGGCCATTTCGCTCGAGGGCCACCGCCGCCAGATCGAGGATTTCGCCCGGGCGATTTTGGAAGGGAAAGAGCCGCTTATCCCCGGACGCGAAGGGCGCCACGCGGTGGAGTTGATCTGCGGCATCTACCAAGCGGCGCGCACGGGCCGGCCGTATGTGTTTGGAAGCGGCGCATGAAGAACCAGAGGATCATCGACGTTCACAACCACCCGAACTGGCACGGCCGCAACGTCGACGCCCTGGTGGCGAACATGGACGAGATGGGGATCGAGAAGACCTGGCTGCTGTCCTGGGACATGCCGCCGGCGGAAGCGGAATTCACCGCCGCGCATTTCCGCGCCATGGACCCGCGCGGCCTGTGCGCGCCGCTGGGGCTGGTGGTCGAAGGCTTGCAGCGCCATCCCGACCGGTTCCTCGGCGGCTGGGCGCCCGATCCGCGCGACCGCCACGCGCGCGCCCGATTGGAAGCCGCCGTCGAGCTCCATGGAATCCGCGTCTGCGGCGAATTGAAAGTCCGGATGATGTACGACAATCCGGACGCCATCGCCCTGTATCGCCACTGCGCCAAGCTTGGCCTGCCCGTCTTGTTTCACCTGGAGTTCCGTCCCGCTTCGCACGAGCGGTTCGACGCCGACCTCAACGGCTGGCCCGAGTGGTATGGCGGCGGCCTCTCCGTGGTGGAGACGATGTGCCGCCTGTGCCCCGACACCACGTTCATCGGCCATGGCCCCGGCTTCTGGCGCGAGATCGCCGGCGACGCCGATTCGGTTCCGGAACTCTATCCCCAGGGGCCGGTCGCGCCGGGCGGGGCGTTGATCGATTTGTTGCGCGCGCATGAGAACCTCTACTGCGACCTCTCCGCCGGAAGCGGCTGCAACGCCCTTGCCCGCGACGTGGACCACGCGCGGCGGTTTGTCATGGAGTTTCAGAATCGGCTCCTCTTCGGGCGCGACCAGTTCGACCGCGGCCTCCTCGACGTCCTGGAGTCGCTGCGCCTCGGCAAGCGCGCGATGGACAAAATCCTGCGCGGGAACGCGGAACGGTTGTTATGAAAGGGAGCCCGTCCAATGAAATACGAAGAGATGAATCCGCGCGAAATCGATGACGTCCTCAAGACCCGCCCGCTGGCCTACCTCGTCTGGGGCGCTCACGAGTGGCACGGCGTGCACAACCCCGTCGGGTTGGACACGCTCAAGGCCTATCACATGACGCTCGACCTGTGCCGAGCGACGGGGGGCGTCGTCTTGCCGCCCGTCTACTGCGGCTTTCAGACCATGAAGCCGTGGATGGGATTCCACCACACGCTGGAATTCTCCAAGGAGCTCGTCACGCAATACGTGTTCGAGCACCTGGAGAACCTCTACGACGAGGGCTTCAAGGCCATCGTCATCGTGATGGGCCACTACGGGGCGCGGCACGTCGAGGCGGTCAATGCCGGCGTCGCCCGTTTCACCGAGAGGCATCGCTATCCCAAAGTCCTTGCGATCCGGGATTTCGATCCGGCGGGGTGGGTCAACGTCAAGGGCGGCGACCACGGCGGGAAGAACGAGACCTCGCTGATGATGCATTACCGCGAAGACCTGGTCGACCTCTCGCGCCTTCCCCCAGGCGAGCTCGTCCACGGACGCGACGGCATCTCGCCCAACGCCAAGGAGTCTTCCACGGAGCACGGGGCGATGCTGGCCCGCGTCTTCGTGGAGCAGGCCGCGCCGAAGATCCGGGAGTTGTTGGAGACGGCGTTGAAGGAATGGCCGACGGAAAAGGCGGACGGCAGGGGATTCTGATTATAAGAAAACCGCGGCTCATCCACGCGCCATCTTGAGGGTTTCCGAGACGACATGTGTTCCTCTGTTTCGTTGTCCATGCTGTCCAATCCCGACGCGCAACTGCATCGCCTCTTGAGGAAGCGTCCGCGGTTCGTGTTTCTCGACGCGGTCAACACGCTCATGGACCTCACGCCGGACTTCCCCGGCTTCTTCCTGACGATGGCCCGTTCGCAGGGGGTGGAATGCGATCCCGCCTTCCTCAAAGAAGCGCTGGAACGCAGCCGCCAGCGGGTGCGCGAGCGCCTGGCGGGGCGCATGGATTTCACCATCTCTCAGGAACGCGAGCGGGCGTTCTGGCGGTCGATCGACAGCGAGATCTTCCGCGAAATCGGCTTCGGCGACCGCAGCCCCGAAATCGCCGACAACGCCTTCGCCGAATTCGAATCCGGGCGGCATTTTCGTCTGCTGGACGAAACGATCCCGGCGCTGCGCCGCATCCGCGAACTGGGATTCCCCCTCGGCATCGTCTCCAACGGCACCGAAGGCATGGAGCGCTGGATGCGGGCGTGCGCGTTCGCCCCGTATATGGAGTTCATTATCGTATCGGTGGACGTCGGGTGGGAGAAGGC
>JAPLSS010000361.1 GCA_026398515.1 Candidatus Sumerlaeota bacterium
GGGATGGCTCGAATCGCTCGCGAGGGGGTTCCCGGCCCGCCCCGCCATACCGTCCACGCGGGAGCAGCGTTTCCCGGGAGCGCCGACGGCTACGTCGGCTCGATCGATCCTCTTCCGATGCGGTTCCCTGGGAGCGCCGACGTCCCCGTCGGCTCCTATCATAAGAAATTCATCATTGCAGCCCACGGGGACGTCGGCGCGACGCACTATGAGGCGAGGATTCAGAACCGTCTCGTTGAGTTGGACCCGAACCCACCTTATGACGTTGTGCCGACCTCGTACGACTGCGAAAACGAGTTGATGGCCGTCACCAGCGGGCTCGACAATGATTCCCAGCCCATCCCTTATCTGACGTTCTACGCCAACACGGTCATTGAGTACAATCAGTTCGAGGACATCAACAACTGGCGCGCAGTCGGCGATCCCCACCGCGGCCTGGCCCCCTCGTCGCCCGACGCCCACCACGAGGACTCGTACGCCTACAAGTACGACGACTACCTGGAAACCTTCCTGCACGACGGCGAAGAAGGCGACCCGGGGAACGGCTTTTCGTTCTTCGCCGGGGGCAGCGACAACAACACGGGCATGCGCATCGACCTTGGCGTTCGCGTGGAGAACGCCAAAGACGTCGATTTCGTCGAAGACACCTTCCGCAACCTGGGCGGATCGGGGCTTGGCCTTCTGGAGGGGAGTGAGAACTGCGACGTCCTCGGCAACGCCTTCTACGACATCGACGGCTCAGGCGTGCGGATCGATCAGAACGCGTTCCTGGAAAACACGTACCACACGAACGCCTGCACGATGGACGACCACGAAACTTATCCGTTCGAGACCGACCGCCTCTACGGCAAGAACAACCGCGTGGAGTACAACTACTTCACTCGTACGGGCTTGGCGTATCCCAACTGCTCCGCGCTCCTGATCAACGGCGCCGAGGGGACTTCCGTCCAGTGGAACGAATTCTATAACATCCCCGGCTTGACTTTGTCGATCGGCGAGTTCCTGGGATTCCGGGACATCAAGGACGTCGTCGTCAAGCACAACTACTTCCACAACGTCTGCAACTTCTTTACGGATTGCGGCGCGATTTACCTGACCCGCTCCGAGTGGTATGCGCGCCTGTGGTCGTATCGCGGCGGGTCGCAGGGGCTGAGCATGTGCTGCGGCCAGATGCAACTGCTCGACCTCTCCGGCGGATATGTTGGCACGACGCCCGTTGAATCGAGGATTCAGAACCGTCTCACGGAGCAGGAGACGGACCCGTGGAACGAGGTGGAGTTGACGACGTACGACTGCGAGAATGAGTTGATGGCGGTGACGAGTGGGCTCGACAATGATCTCCACCCTATTCCCTATCTGACCTTCTACGCCAACACGGTCATTGAGGACAATCAGTTCGAGGACATCAACAACTGGCGCTCCCCCTCGCAGCCAGCCTACCCCCGCGGCCCGGCCCCGATCGGCGTCTATGTTGACTACAACGCGGGCGGGCGGCCGGGAGGCCTGCGGCCCTCGCCGAACAATGGGGAGGCCTATTTGACCATCGGGCCGAACAATTTCGTGGGCGTCAACGAGCCGGACCCAAATCCTCCGATTTACCAGAATGTAGGATATCCGCAGAGATATCCCGACGATTACGCGCCTACCGAAGGCCATTATTACTACGATTTTGGGAAGGCGGCGTTTCCCGAACACCTTGCTGATGTCGTTCTGAACCACTATCCGGCGTATGGCGGCTTGTCTTACGCGCTGTGGCATGAGACGGACAATACGGATCCACAGCATCGCGAAGAAGATGCCATGGAGAGTTGGTCGATTCTTGGCCACGAAACCCGCTCAGTCGATGACGAGATCCCTGCGAACATCCACGCTGAGACAACGGAGTATCTGAAAGGTCGACTTCGGATTGAGGCGGATGACTGCATCAACCTCGGCGACAAGTCCTTCGACTACGGATTGATGGACCACGATTGGATCAAGCCCTGATAGAAAGGATCTTGACAGATGAGAAGATCAAACTCCAGAGGACAGGGTCCCATTTTGCTTTGTGCTTTGGCATGTCTGTTTCTTACGCTGCCCGCGATCTGTTCTACAACATGGTATGTTGATGCCGGCGTGCCGACCTCAGGAAACGGCCTGTGGTGGGCGACGGCGAAGAAGACGATCCAAGAAGCTGTCGACGCCGCCTCAAGCGGAGATCAGGTATGGGTCGCGGAAGGGGTTTACCCCGAACGCGTGACGATCGGTTCCCCGCTCTCTCTTTATGGAGGTTTCTCTAGAAGCGAGACATGCATCGACGATAGAGACCTTTCGGCGCATTCAACGACGCTGGATGGAGGCGCTCAGTCAGGGTCGAGATGTTTCCTCCTTGATGACCCCAGCACTTTCGTCATTGACGGGTTCAACACGCAAAACGCGGACATGGGGATGTATGGGGCCGGGCACCAGGGGGTGATAAGGAATTGCTCCTTCACCAAGAGCGCGTACTCTGGTGTGTGGATTGACGCGTATTACGTGGAGATTGAAGGGTGTCGTTTTTTCAACAACCTCGGGACCGTTGGCAATGGTGGCTCGGGCCTAGGGTTGTCCTGCTTTGCGAACGAGCCCTCTCGTGTCCGGAACTGTGTCTTCGAGAATAACTCAAGCACTTGGTTGCGCGGGGCCATATTCATCCGTCAAGCCATCGCGCTTGAGATCTCCTCGTGCGTGATTCGGAATAACCCAGGCGTAGGGATTCAGCTTGATGATAGCGGGAACACGTCGATTGATCGGTGCACGATCACGAATAACCTTTGCGGCATTTCCTGCTTTGGCGCGGCGATCAGCAACTGCCTGATCGCGAACAACCACGCGTACAACGGCGCGGGGATCAATTGCCTGAGCGCCTCGGTCTCCAATTGCACGTTTTACGGGAACGTTGCCACCGGCGACGACGGGTATGGCGGGCCGCCGGGCGGCGCGATTTACTGCGCCTCGCTGGTGTTCGATTACCCGCCCTTCGTCACCCCGGGCCGGTTGGACGTCACCAACTGCATTTTCCACGACAACGCGCCAAATGGAATTGGATTTTTCGTGGCCTCGAAGGTGACGCCCAAGAACAACTTGTTCTACGGGAACGCGTATGCCGCGCAAAGCGGTGGCAAGGACGGCGATTATCCGGCCGCCGCGGACGTGAACACGCTGCCGGGCGCGTCGGGGAATCTCGACGGCGATCCGGCGTTCGCCAACGCGGCGGCGGGGGATTTCCACCTTACCGCCGGCTCGGCCGCCATCGACCGGGGAACGAGCGTGTCGCTCGCGTGGGACCTGAACGGCGCGCCGCGGCCGGTGGACATCCCCGGCGTCGGCGTCGATGGGCCGTTTGCGTACGACATCGGCGCGAGCGAATACCAGTTCCTCACGCCGATCGCGCCGCCTTCGCTGTCGGGCGCGGCGGACGCCGGCGGCGGCGAGGTCGGCCTGGCGTGGACCGACGACAACGCCACCACGCCGTCGCAATTCCTGTCGTTCGCCTACGACGTGTATGCCGGGGAATTCGCCCCGCGCGGCTGGGCGGGGACGATGTGGTATCCCTTCCTCCCGCCGGCGCGGTCGGGCCCGATGAACGTGGCCGAGACCGGCGCCTACTTCGCCTGGATTTCCGACCAGTGGTGGGACGGGACGTGGCTGGCGTGTCTGAATCCCGCCGCTCTGATCGTCTATAGCGGCACGCCGCATGCGCCGATCGGGCTGTGGGTCGAGAAGATCGCCGGGTCGAGTAGCGCCGGCTCAAGTAGCGCCGGCTGCCCAGCCGGTAATGGGAGCGCCGGCCAAAGT
>JAPLSS010000396.1 GCA_026398515.1 Candidatus Sumerlaeota bacterium
CCGCCGCGCGGCCGGATCGCCATGGTTGTCCGCGACTGGCCCCACGATGAACAGGGCGCGGCGTTCGCGGCGCCGCTCATGGAGGGTGCCGGCCGGTTGAAGGCCGTCGGCCTGGAGTCGGTGTTCTTTGCTTTTTCCGAACGAACCGACCGACAATGGATTGAGCGGCTGCGCCGGACGAAGCATCCGCTGGTTGTCTGGAATCCCGAGCAGGAGACGCCGGCGGAGTTTGTCGAGCAATTGCGGGGATGCGATCTGGCGGTCAGCGCGCGCTACCACGGAGCGGTTTTCGCCGCGCTGCTGGGGAAGCCGGTGGCGTGCATCGAGGTCGAGCCGAAGCTGCGCCTGGCGGCGGAGGCGTTGGATTGCGTCGATACATTGTGGAAGCGCCCATTTGCCGCCGCGCAGTTCGAGCGGATTGTCATGGAAACAATGAATCGCCACGCGGAGGCCTCGGCGGCGGTGTTTCGCGCCGCCCAACGCCAGCGCGCCCTGACCGAGGGAATGATCGAGAGATTCATACAATTTGCGCCGTCGGCTTGATCGCCGAGAGTCACGTCGTTCGTGACGTGGCGCAAGCTTTTCAGGCGGCGCGGCGGCGGCGATCCTTTGCATGAAGAGGGCGAGACGATACGCAGAAGGGAGTGTCCGTGTGAACACAGGGCCCATTATCCAAAGACATACCCACGTAGGGCGGAGTGCGATTGTTGTCGGGACATTGGGAACCATTATCACAAGCGGGTTCACATACGGGTGTTTTGCCAACGTACCACCCTCTACCCAAATTCGGCCATTGGGCTGGCTCGTGTTTGCATGCTTGTTGTCTGGAGGCTTCTTCTTATATGGAGCCGCTGCTGCTCAGCGCGCGATCCAGCTGAAGGAGAAGGGAGTCGAGATACTCGTAGGCTTTCTCATGTGTATCCTGCCAGCCGCATCGGCGCTTATCCTGTTTCTATTTATAAAATGGCATCTAAGGTTGAGTTTTGCGCCCTAGAATCTTGACCAGGCCATTCTGAGGGGTCTTTTCATTAACCCCTCGTTTCAACGAGGGGTCCCAGATGCGAATGCTCGCTGAAACCGTTTCAACGGTTTCCTGGAGCGCTAAAGGAATCCTCGGCCGAAATGCAGGTGTTCACGGCCTCCCGTTTCGACGGGCCCGAGGAAACCGTTGGAACGGTTCCTGGGAGCCTTGGCATTACCCAACCCCTCGTTAAAACGAGGGGTTAATGAAACGATCCCTCAGAAGCGCGCGGTCAGAGCACTGGCACTGGAGCGAGAAATCGAAATCAAGGAGCCATCATGTCAAAACCATCTGAAACGCCGGCCAACCCGCGGGCCGAGGAACTGAAGCGCCGCATTGAGGCCTACATCGAAACCAACCACTCGGCGATCGTCGAGGACATGCGCCGCATCCTGACGTTCGAAACCGTCAGCGGCGGCAAGACCGACGAGGCGCGCGCCGCCTGGACGCGCGGCATTCACGAGGGGTTTGAATGGATCGGGGGCCGCGCGCGCGACCTCGGTCTGGAGTATCGCAATCTTGAGGACATCGCCTGCGTGGTCGAGCAGCCGGGCGCCGCGGGGTCCGTCGGCGCGTTGCTGCACCTCGACGTGGTCCCGCCGGGCGAGGGTTGGACGCATCCGCCGTTCAGCGGCGCGCTGGACAATGGGGTAATCTACGGGCGAGGCTGCGAGGACGACAAGGGGCCGATCGTCCAATGCCTGCACGCCTTGGCCGCGCTCAAGACGCTGGGGCGGCCTTTCCGCAAGACCGTGCGCCTGATCATCGGCTCGGCGGAGGAAACCGGCGTGTGGCCCGACATGAAATACTACCTGGAGCGCGAGGCGCCGCCGGACCTCTCCATCGTGCCCGACGCCATGTTCCCCATCGTCAACGGCGGGGCGAGTTCGTGCAGTCGCGCCCCGACGCCAAGGCGGATTTCGAGGCCGGCGGCGGGGTTGTTCGATTGGTCTTTCGTGGAAAGAACGCCCACGGCAGCATGCCGCACGAAGGCCACAACGCGGCGCGCGACGCGGCGACGTTTCTGGCGAGTTTGCCGGAACTCGCCGGGCCGCGCGCGGAGTTCACGCGGTTTCTCGCCGCCGCGCTGGCGGATGATCTGGGCGGAGGGCTGGGAATCGCGAAATCGCACCCGTTCGTCGGCCCGGCCACGCAGAACCTGGGCGTGCTAAGTGTCGATGAAGGGGGAGGTCGCGCGCTGGTCAACGTGCGTCCGACCCTGGGCCAGCGCGCCATGGACGTCGTGGCGGCGGCGCAGCGGACAATCGCGGAATCGGCCCCGGAGGCTTTGGGGCTGTCGGTGGCGGTCGAGGGCATTGCCTACGATCCGCTGTATCTGGACCCGGCGAAATACCCGGAGTTCTTTGAGGCGCTTCGGACGGCGTATGCGTTGGGGACGGGACGCGAGGCGACGCTGGAGGCCACGCCGGGCACGACGTTCGCCAAGGCGTTTCCCAACGCGATCTGCTTCGGCCCCACCGACGAGGCGGAAGAGGACGTCCTCGCGCACAAGGTCGACGAGCGCCTTCGCGTCGAGCACCT
>JAPLSS010000564.1 GCA_026398515.1 Candidatus Sumerlaeota bacterium
AGGTGGACGATGATCTCGCTGTCGTTCGTCGAGGTGAAGATGGCGCCGCGATGCTCCAATTCCTGGCGCAGCTCGGCGGCGTTGATGATGTTGCCGTTGTGCGCCACGGCCAGCGAGCCGCCCTTGTAGTCGACGCGGATCGGCTGGGCGTTGACCGCGCGGTTCGAGCCGGTGGTTGAGTAGCGCACGTGGCCGATGGCGATGTGGCCTCGGAGCTGGCTGAGGTTCGCCTCGTTGAACACCTCGCTGACCAGGCCGCGGGCCTTGTAGAGTTGTTGCGCCTGGCCGTCGCTGGAGACGATGCCCGCGCTTTCCTGACCGCGGTGCTGAAGCGCCTGCAGGCCGAGATAGACAAGCGTGGAGGCCTCGGGGTTGCCGTAAACGCCGACAATTCCGCATTCCTCGCGCGGCGTTTCAATGGACATAACCGCAGTTCCTCTCCCTCCGCGATTCAACGCGCCCATGGTACCGCCCCCTCCTCTGAATTGCACCATCAAAAATCCGTTCCGATGCAGGGGGATGCGGCAAAACGGTTTGTATGGAGTCCCGCCTTTAGGCGGAATGGAAGCGTCTGGAACAAAGGCCGCCTAAAGGCGGGACTCCATACTCTCAAAACGGCTTCGTCTCGTAGGCCTTGCGCAATTCCTCCGCGTTCCATTGGCCCACGTCGCGGATGCGCAGACCCGCCACGCCGACGGTCCCGATGCGAACCAAGCGAACCTCGGCGCCGCGAAAGATCGCCTCCAGCCGCGGCAGCGCTTCCGGCGCCGCGGAAAGAACCGCGCGGCTGGGCTCTTCGCTGAACAGTTGAATGTCCGGCCGCGCCGCATCCAGGAGCGACGCGTCCGCCCCTAGCGAAGAGTCCTTGGAGGCCAGCGAACACTCGGCCAGGGCGATGGCTAAGCCGCCGTCGGAAACATCCTGCGCGGAATGGAGCAATCCTTCCCCGATGGCTTGAAGAATCCCGTCGATCAACCGGCGCTGAAAATCCAGATTCATCATGGGACACGGGCCGATCGGGTTCTTCGCCGTCCCGTTCAGATACTGGCTTCCGCCGAGCGTCGCCGCCGCCGGCCCGGCGAGCAGGACCGCGTCGCCCGCGGCCTCCCAGCCGGTTCTCATGGGCCGAAGCGGCGGCTCGATCAGCCCGAGCATGCCGACGACCGGCGTAGGGAAGACCGCCCCGTCGATGTTTTCATTGTAGAAGGAGACGTTGCCGCCGGTGACCGGCGTGCCAAGGACGCGACAGGCCTCGCCCATCCCGCGCACGGCGTTGGAAAACTGCCAGAAGATCTCGGGCTTCATCGGGTTGCCGAAATTCAGACAATTGGTGATCGCCAACGGCCGTGCCCCCGAGACGGCCACGTTGAGCGCCGCCTCGGCCACCGCCATCTTCGCCCCTTCGTACGGATCGAGATAACAGAACAGTCCGTTGCAGTCGGTCTTGAGCGCGATGGATTTCTGAGTTCCGCGAATGCGAATGACCGCGGCAGACGAGCCGGGCCGCACGAGGGTGTTCGTCTGCACCATGTGATCGTATTGCTCGTAGACCCAGCGCTTGGAGGCCACCGTCGGCAGCGCCAGGACGCGCAACACGTCGGCGCGATAGTCCTTCGGCTCGGGGAACGATTCGACGGTGAATCGCTTGAGCGCGTTGACGTACGCCGGCGGGCGCGCCTCGCGCTGGTAGACGGGCGACTCATCGGAGATCTTGGCCGCGGGGATGTTGACCCACTCGCGTCCGCCCCGGCTCACGCGCATGCGCCCATCGCCGGTCGTGCGGCCGAGGACGTGCGCCTCCAGGTCCCAGCGCGCCAGGATGCGCCGCGCCTCCTCGATCTTCTCCTCGGGGCAAACGGCCAGCATGCGCTCCTGCGACTCGCTCAGGAGCAGTTCGTACGTCGACATGTTTTCGGCGCGCTGCGGGACCTTGTCCAGGTCGATCTCGACTCCCGTGCCCCCGCGTCCGGCCATCTCGCAACTTGAACAGGTCAGGCCCGCCGCGCCCATGTCCTGCAAGCCGACGACCATGCCCGCCTGGATCAGGTCGAGTGTGGCCTCCAGGATCTTCTTGCCCATGAACGGGTCGCCGACCTGCACGGCCGAGCGCTTGGCCTGCGTCTTCTCGGTCAACTCCTCGGAGGCGAAGGTGGCGCCGTGGATGCCGTCGCGCCCGGTGGTGTTGCCGTAATACACGACGAGCAGCCCGGGGCGGTTCGCCTGCGCCAGCGTCAGGTTCTTGGTTTCAATCAGGCCGACGCACATGGCGTTGACCAGCGGGTTTCCTTCGTAACTCTCGTTGAACGCCACCTCGCCCGCCACCGTCGGAACGCCGACGCAGTTGCCGTAGTCGGCGATGCCCGAGACCACGCCGCCGGTCAGGTAGGCGGTGCGCGCTGAGCGGGGATCGCCAAAGCGCAACGAATCGAGCATGGCGATCGGGCGCGCGCCCATGGTGAAGATGTCGCGCAGGATGCCGCCGACGCCCGTGGCCGCGCCGGCGTACGGCTCGACCGCCGAGGGGTGGTTGTGCGATTCGATCTTGAAGACGATGGCCAACCCGTCGCCGATGGAGACCACCCCGGCGTTTTCGCCCGGCCCCTGGACGACCTGGGGGCCTTTCGTCGGCAGCGTTCTCAGGAGCGGCTTTGAGTTCTTGTAGCTGCAATGCTCGGACCACATGACCGAGAAAACGCCGAGTTCGGGGAACGTCGGCTCGCGGCCGAGGATCGCCTTCAGTTGCTCGTATTCCTGTTCCGTCAGGCCGTGTTCTTCGACCAGTGGGGAAGTGACGCGGGTTTCATCAATGGTCACGGGGGTGTTCCTGTTCCGGGGGCCAAGTTCGCAGTGCGACCTTCAGGTCGTACAAGTCCATGATGTCCATTGCGTCCATCTCGTCCACTACGACCCTTACGACCTACAGGTCGCATTCCAAACGCAAGCCTCTGCCTCACTTGTAAGTGGGATATTCCTCGTCGCGCGGGATGACGTCGTGCGCGCCGCCTTCGCGAATGCTGAGGCCCGACACCCGCACGAGGCGGGCGGTCTTCTGCAGTTCGCGAATGGTCAGCGCGCCGCAACTGCACATCGTGGCTTTGACCTTGGAGACGGTGATGGCCAGGGCGTCCTCGAGTTTGCCGGCGTAGGGCACGTAGGATTCCACGCCTTCCTCGAACGAGAAGTGGTCTTCACCCGCCTCGTGGTAGCGCTGCCAGTTGCGGGCGCGGCTGGAGCCTTCGCCCCAGTACTCCTTGACCATCGTAGTCCCCATGCGAATCTTCTTCCCCGGCGCCTCGTCGCAGCGGGCGAAATAGCGTCCCATCATCACAAAGTCGGCGCCCATGGCCAGGGCCAGAACGATGTTGTAGTCGTACACGATCCCGCCGTCGGAGCACAGGGGGACATAGACGCCGGCGTCCGCGAAATACTTGTCGCGTTCCAGGGCGCACTCGATCACCGCGGAGGCCTGGCCGCGGCCGATGCCCTTCTGCTCGCGGGTGATGCAAATGGAGCCGGGGCCGACCCCGACCTTCACGAAGTCGGCGCCGGAGTCGGCGAGGTAGCGGAAAGCCTGGGCGTCGACGACGTTGCCGCCGCCGATGTTGACGGAATCGCCGTATTTCTCGCGAATCCACTGGAGGGTCTCGCGCTGCCATTCGCTGTAACCGTCGGAGGAGTCGACGCACAGGACGTCGGCGCCGGCCTCGATGAGGGCGGGGACGCGATCCTTGTAATCGTGGGTGTTGATCGCGGCGCCGGCCCGCAGCCGCTTCTGGGCGTCGACGAGTTCATTGGGGTTGCGCTTGTGGTCGTCGTAGTCCTTGCGGAAGACCAGCGACACCAGGCGAAAATCCTCGTCGACGATGGGCAGGCAGTTGACCTTGTTCTTCCAAATCGCGTCGTTGGCGGCGCTGAGGTCCATGCGCGGATGGCCGGTGGCCAGGATCGGCGCCGGGGTCATGATCTCCGCCATCGGCGTTTCAGGACTGACCTTGTCCGGGCGGCAGTCGCGGTCGGTGACGATGCCGAGGAGGCGGCCATTGGGCGAACCGTCGCTGGTGATGGGGATGGTGGAATGGCCGGTCCGGCGGACGAGAGCGATCATGTCGCGCACGGTGGAGTCGATCTTCAGGTTGCTGTCGCTGACGACGAAGCCGGACTTGTAGTTTTTGACCTTGCGGACCATCTCGGCCTGGGCCTCGATCGCCTGGGAGCAATAAATGAAGGCGATGCCGCCGGCGCGCGCCAGGGCGGTGGCCAGACGGTCGTCGGAGACGGCCTGCATCGCGGAGGCGGCGACGGGCAGGTTGATTTGGACGGCCGGCTCTTCGCCTTCGCGAAATTTGACCAGCGGCGCCGCCAGGTTGACGTTCTCCGGGATGTGGCGCTTCCCGGTCAGATTGGGGAGGAGTTGAAACTCGCCGAACGTGCGGCTGGTGTCGTCGAAGATGTAGGCCATGGGTCCTTCCTCCGCTTGTTCGAAAGAGGTCACGCGTTCGCGCCGGTCTTGCATTTTGCATAGACAAACTCGGGGTCGAGGCCGACGCCGCAGTCCCACTCAATCGTGTCGAAGGCCACGCGGACCCGCTCGAATTGGGATCGATCTTTCAACCTCTTGAACACCCCGAATTCCAGGTACGGTTTCATGTCGAGAACGCCTTCTTCGCCGTTGTCGAATGCGACCTGAAGGGTGAAATCCTCGCGGGCGGTCACGGATGCGACAGAAGGGTGCATGGGTCTTCCTTAGCCGGGCTTTAGCCGGCTCCTCTTTGTACCCGGCTTTAGCCGGGGTGGTTCCGGTCTTCCCTTGTATCCAAGCGCGCTTCAGCGTGGCTTCTCGACTGGGCTTCAGCCATGGTTCCAGCAATGCTAAAGCCTTTTCGAGAAGCCGCGCTAAAGCGCGCTTTGCATGTTCTCTCCCCCGCGATCACCCCGGCTAAAGCCGGGTGCAAAGGGGAGCCGGCTAAAGCGCGGCTGAGAAGAAAGGCAGAGTCGCTTGAATCCTGAACCATTTTGAACGCGTCACCGTATTTGTGAACTGACTGTCTGGTCCTTCGTCCTTAGTCCTTCTGCCTCAGCTCTTCCACGATCAAATCGCCCATTTTGCGCGTGGAGACCGTCGTCTCGCCGGGGCGGGCTAGGTCGCGGGTGCGATGGCCGGCGTTCAACACGGCTTCCACCGCCGCCTTGACGCGCCGCGCCTCGCGCTCCATGCCGAAGCCGAATTCCAGCATCATCGCCGCGGCCAGGATGGCGCCGATCGGGTTGGCGACGCCCTGGCCCGCGATGTCCGGCGCGGAGCCGTGAATCGGCTCGAACAGGAACGGCGGCTTCGTTCCGAGGGCCGCCGACGGGATCATGCCCAACGAGCCGGCCAGCACGGCGACCTCGTCGCTCAGAATGTCGCCGAACTCGTTGTTCGTGACGATGACGTCCAGTTCGGTCGGCTTGAGCAGGACGTGCATGGCGCCAGTGTCGATCAACAGGTGCCGCAGCGCCACATCGGGGTAATCGCCGGCCACGCGCGTCACCGTCTCGCGCCACAGCCGCGAACTCTCCAGGATGCTCGACTTGTCCATCGACACGAGCGAACGCCGGCGTTTGCGCGCCAGTTCGAACGACAGCCGCGCGACCTGCTCGACCGCCCGCTCGGTGTAGACCGTCGTGTCGAACGCCTCGATCTCGCCGTTCGCTCGTTTACGCCGTCCGCGCTCCCCGTAATAAAGGCCGTTGACCAGTTCGCGCACGATCAAGAAATCAACACCGGCCTGAAGATGCTCGCGCTTGAACGGCGTCCTGTCGATCAGGCACGGCGGCAGCCAGATCGGGCGCAGATTGGCGAAGCAGTCGAACTCCTTGCGCAGGACGATGAACGCCCACTCGGGCCGCTCCTTCAGCGGCAGATGGTCCCATTCCGGCCAGCCGAACGCGCCGAAGAAAATGGCGTCCGACGCGCGGCAAACTGCCAACGTCTCCGCGGTGATCGGCGTTCCATGCTTTCGGATGGACTCGCCGCCCGCCGCGCATTCGCGGTATTCGAACCGCATGGAGGCCTTGGCGGCGATGGCGTCCAGCACTTTCAGAGCCTCGGGCACGACTTCTTGCCCAATTCCGTCCCCGGGGAGAACTGCGATGGTCTTCTTTGACTTCACAGTG
>JAPLSS010000344.1 GCA_026398515.1 Candidatus Sumerlaeota bacterium
CTGGCCGATCAGATCGGCCGCCACTTCTACGCCCATGATCCGCACGCCGACCTGGCCCAAGACTCGACGGCGCTAGAGAGGTAGCCGGCTGCCTCTCGCCCGGCACGTCGATCTCGTTACAACGCTCTGCGTCGTAACGCCGCTGCGGACGCTCTGCGTTCGGTGCCGGAGCAAGCCCGCGGTCGAGTCAATGCCGTCCCAGAGACGCAGAGAGTCCCGAGCAATGCGTTCCCACGCTCTGAGGTTGTGAATTTTTCGAGTGGCCTTTACGGATGGAAACTGAGGCGCTATCTATTAACGCATGAACGCATCCACTAATCAACCGTCAGATTCGGAATTGTCGCAGTCGACGTTGTTTGAAACCCCGACGAAAGGCGCGGGCCAGCCTGCCGAAAAGCAAGCTGGGACCCCCGCCAAGCCGCGTGTGCAGCGGGCGCAGCGTGACCAAATGGAGTGGCTCCCCATGGCCCTGGACGATCTGATTCCGCAAGACCATGAGGCCCGGTCGGTTGGGGAGTTTGCGGAAAAAATGAGCCTCGCGCCGCTTTACGCGCGGATTGCGGCCGTGGAGGGGCGGCCGGGGCGGGAGCCGATCGATCCGAAGATTCTCACAGCACTGTGGCTGTACGCCACAATCGACGGCGTAGGCAGCGCCCGAAAACTCGACGTGCTCTGCAAGCACCAGCACGCCTACCGCTGGCTCTGCGGAGGGGTGTCGGTCAACTACCATACCCTGGCGGATTTCCGCACGGCACACGTGGAGTTGCTGGATCAAGGATGACCGAGAGTGTGGCCTCGTTGCTGTCGGCGGGCCTGGTCGAGTTGAAACGGGTGGCGCAAGACGGGGTGCGGGTGCGAGCCAGTGCCGGAAGTTCCTCCTTCCGTCGGCGTCCCACGCTGGAGCAGTGTTACGCCGCGGCGCAAGAACGGGTCGAGGCCTTGCGGGCTGAGTCGGAGGAGGCGGATCCGGCCGCAAGCAGCCGCCGGGAGCAGGCTGCCCGCCAACGAGCCGCCCGGGAAAGGGTGGAACGTTTGGAGCGGGCCCTGGAAGAGATGACCAAGTTGGAGGCGCAAAAAGAGTCGCGGGAAAAGGGCTCGAAGGAGAAGGCCCGCGCGTCGACGACCGATCCCGAGGTGCGGGTGATGAAGATGGCGGACGGCGGGTTTCGCCCCGCCTACAACCTTCAATTCTCGACGGCGACGGATTCGCAAGTGATTGTGGGCGTGGCGGTGACCAACAACGGCAGTGACGGCGGCCAACTGGCGCCGATGAACGGGCAGATTTACGGACGTTACGGCAAGTCGCCGGAGGAATCGCTGGCCGACGGCGGCTTTTCGACGCTGGAGGAGATCGAAACCCTCGCGAGCTGCGAACACGGCACGACGGTCTACGCGCCGGTCAAGGACCAAGAAAAGAAGCGTGAGAGAGGCGAGGACCCCTTCTTGCCGCGGCCCAGGGACAGCGCGGCGGTGGCGGCGTGGCGAGAGCGGATGGGGACCGCCGAAGCGAAGGAGATCTACAAGCGGCGCGGAGCAACGGCAGAGTGCGTCAACGCGATTGCCCGGAACCGCAACCTGTGGTTCATCCGGGTGCGGGGACTGGTGAAGGCCCGGGCGGTGGCGTTGTGGTACGTGTTGGCCCACAACTTGAGGCGCACACTGGCGCTGCGCGCCGAATCGCGGGAATTGAGCCTGCGGGCGACAGGACAGGGAAGACGGGAGGTGTGCGGCAAGATGAAACAACGGATTACGGTCTCCATGGAGATTTGACCATGCCGCCCTGACGTTCTGGCTATCCGCCCGAGCAAACAGGAACATCAGAAAACCCTTACCGGGGAAGCGTCTAAGGATCGCCCTCGATAATTCGCTCACAAGCTCGGAGCGTGGGAACAAGAGCACTCCCGTCGCCGATTTGGGTAGGTTTCGATGCACCATCGGCGACAGGAGTCGCCTCCTACAGCGGTCTGCCATCTCCACCCCCCCGCGCACGGT
>JAPLSS010000578.1 GCA_026398515.1 Candidatus Sumerlaeota bacterium
TGCTCGATTGCCGGCCACGGCGCGAATCGGGGCATTCCGCCTGAAGGCGGGACTCCATACTCCAGCGGGGAGAAGAAAGGACGGGGCTGGAGGGCGGAAGCGCGGAAACACGCAGCACTGATCTGGACCTTCGTCGGCGCGGCGACGGTCGCCTCGGTCGCCGGCCTCGCGTTCAATCTGTTCGTTCTCTATCCGCGCTGGTGCGGGCCGTATTGGGAAGCGGGCTTTGGCGAGGCGTTGAAGGCGGCGCGGGCGAACGCGGCGCCGGGCGCGCCGGTGGTGATTTCGGGCGACATCGCCATGGCGCCCTATCTGACCCTCTATTACGACGGCGTTTCGCCTGATCGGCTGGCGACGGAAGGCTGGAGCGCGCTGCGGGCGGATTTCCCGCCGCCGCCCGCGGATTTCGATTTGCGCGCGTTGTGGGCGGAGTTGCCCAAGGGCGCCACGCTGGTGGCGCTTCCCGAGGAGATCCTCAACGCGTTTCCCATCAAGATCGTTACTGCGCCCGCGCGAACCCCCGCGGAGGCGGAGAGTTTGCCTGAGACCTTTGCGGTCTATAAGAAAACCGGCTAAGTCCTATAGGTCCTATTCCCTCTACTTCAACAAAAGGCTTCGCGCCTTGGATCGGGTTTCGCCGACGGCGCTGACGCGGACGGCGCGCTCGTCGTTGACCGGGCATTCGTGCTCGCAGATGCCGCAGCCGATGCACACCGCCGGATCGAGATACGGCTGCTGCAGCGTGACTTCCTGGCCGTACCGGTTGATCGTCTTCACCTCGCGCGTGTAAATCGCCTTGGGCGTCGTCGGGCAGACCTCCTGGCACACGACGCACGGCGTGTCCATCGCCCACGGCAGGCAGCGCCCGCGGTCGAAGAACGCCGTGCCGACCTTAACCGGCTTGCCCTGAAACTCGCCGATTCCCTGCCTCTCTTCGAGCGTGATGCGCTGGATGGCGCCCGTCGGACAGACCTGGCCGCACAGCACGCAGTTCACGTCGCAATAGCCCGCGCGCATGTTCATCACCGGAGTCCACAGGCCGTCCAACCCCGCCTCGAGAAGCGTCGGCTGCAATACATTGGTCGGGCAGACTTTCATGCACTGCTCGCATTTGATGCAACGGCGCAGGAATTCGCCCTCCTCCACCGAACCCGGCGGGCGGATGATCTTGGCGCTGTAGTCCTTGGTCGACTTGCCGGCGGCGCGCATGGCGGGATACAGCGCCAGCCCCGCGATTCCCGCCAACACCGCACGCCGCCCGGAGAGGTCCGGCGCCGCCACTTCGCCGCGCCGATCCGGCAGGAAGCGGAATGAAAGCGCGTCGTGCGGGCAATCCTCGATGCAGTTGAAGCAGACGAAGCACTCCGCCTTGCGCAGGTGCGTGTGCGGATCGCACGCCCCCTCGCAATGGCGCAGGCACAGATCGCAATCGACGCACTTCTTCACGTCGCGGTGAATCCGCCACAGCGCCGGTCCCGACAGCGCGCCCAGGAACGCCCCCAGCGGACACAGCGAACGGCAGAAGAAGCGCGGCAGAATCGCGTTCATCGCCGTCAGGAACAGGAACAGAAACGCGACAAACCAGGCGAACTGATAGATGCGTTCGCTCGACTCGGAGGCCAGGCCCGGCCACGCCAGGTCGAGCGCCGGCAGCACGGAGACCGTGAACGAGCGGTGCAAGAGGCAGATTGGATCGAGCAGGCCGATTTGCAGCGTGCCCATCGCGGCGCCGAGCAGGAAGACGATCAGGAGGATGTATTTCACCGAATACAGGCGCCGATAGCGGTTGGACTCGATGCGCCGCGCCGCCTCGCGCCGGCCGAACAGCCAGCCGAGGAAGTGATGCGTCGTGCCGAACGGGCAGATCCAATTGCAGAAGAGGCGTCCGAGCAACAGCGTCGGCACGAACAGCGCCACGCCCCACAGCAACCCCTTGTAGACCTCATGCGCGGCGATCGCGTTCGCGAACCCGACGAGCGGATCGACTTCGAGGAAGAGCGAAACCGGCCAGCCCTTGAGATGCGAGAACTCCGTCACGAGGACGAAGAACACGAACAGGCCGAAGAAGAAGGCCTGGGAGATGATGCGGATACGGGTGATGCGCATGAGGTTAGATGATTCCTGCGGCGGCCATGAAACCCGTGAGAATACTGAAAGCCAGACTTGGGGTTACATCTCGGGACGGCCTTCGACTCGTCATTCGGCCATGAGCGACCCAATTACGGTAGGTTCGAACGGCCTCCAAATCGCGGATCATGACCGGGGTGACCGCCGGGCTGAAAACCGCTCCAATGTCACGGAGTGGAGACGACTCAATTTGACCCGCCAGCCACTTTTCGATCTTGGCGGCATTCGCCCCGGGGGTTGCCTTCAGCCGGGACTGAAGAAAGGCCTTGAGATGCGCCTCAAAGGAAGCCGCCATTGCCAGTACGATCAAATCATCTAACTCCGACTTAGCAAACTCCTTCAATGTGTCGGCATATCCCGGATCCGGAGGTTCGAACTGGGTGCCCGCGACTCCTTGCGCGTATCCCAGGCCCGCACATGCTCTCGCCACCTCAAAGGCATCATCCGTGATATCTAGAGCCTCGCGAATCACGACCAGCGGATTGCTCATCTTCCCAGCACCTCGACCATCCGATGCATCAGATCGTCGTTAAGTGTCGGATACAAGCCCATAAGGCGGCTTTGCACCCAGACCCAACCCTCCGCGGTTTCCTTGCGCAACGTTCGGGCTTTCGAGTGCTTGGGAAGACGTCCGGACGCGCCGCCGACCTGAATCGTCATGTCGGGGCCGCCCCCTGGGATGTACATTAAACTCTCATGGTCCAGATTGCTCTCTACCTCCACCCGGCCTTCGGCCCCGACGATGTAGCATCCAAGTGGGCGAAGCCTCACGGGACGGCGAAGGCCCGGCTGCTGAATCTCCAAAATGTCGACGGAGTAGGCGCCGGGCACCGGTTCGGTGATCTGGGACGGTATCCTTTTGACCTGAGCTTTGGGCGACCACTCCTTGGCCCAGGCTTCGACCGTCTGGAAGAGTTCCTCCAACCTCGCCTTGTATTGTTCGACTTTCGCGGATGCCGACGTCGGGCGCTTGGCGCGCTTGACGGGGTTCGGCGCTGTCAGACTTTTGCCCATTTTCGACCTCCTTGCGGTCTCGCGCAACGTGCCTTAACAAGTGTGCAACACCCATAAGTATACGCGTAACACGTTTCCAAAGGGAAGTGGAAGCGACAGGGGGCCAATGCGCGATCAACGGACACAAATTCGAATCATCGTTGCGCTATGGACCATCGTGCCGCACAAAGTCGGTTTCTCCGCCAGCCGCCTTGCTACTTGTTGCGATACGCGGTGTCGCCGCCGGTCCAGGGGATGTCGCCCGCGCTGACCGTGCCGTTGGTGGGATCGTAGATGATGGTCCCGGCGGTCTTCGAGCCGCGGGCATATTGCTCGACCATCAGCCCCTGCTGTTTCAGTTGGTCCGGCCCCAGGCTGTTCAGCGCCCAGGACTTGTAGGGATAGCCGAATTGTTGAGCCGCGTTGCTCCGGTAGTTGTACTGGTTGCGCGGCCAGCCGTCGCTGTAGCCGCCGCCGACGCCCTGCGAGATGAACGGATCGAGCATCGAGACGGACGAGACGTACGCCACCGGCGTCGTCAATTGCCGGAGGCGATAGCCCACCGACCAGTATTGCTTGGGCACCCCGCTTGTGGGGTTGTCGTACCACGGATACTGATTGTGATCGACGGCATAGGACTCCAGCGCCACGGCCAGCGAGCGGAAATCGGACTTCGCGCGGGAGACCTTCGAGCGCGTTTGCGCCTCCAGGAAATTCGGCAGAGCGATCGCCGCGAGGATCGCGATGATGGCTACGACGATAAGCAATTCGATCAGGGTGAATCCGACGCGTGGGCGCGCCGACACTCGATTCAACCTTGCAACCCGCTGCATGCGACCGCTCCTTCTCCCTCTTGGGATTCCGCGGGCCCGGGCGCCGAGCCGCCCTATACTATAGACACCTCAAACCCTGCTTGGCGTCAAGAGCAATGAGGTCGGGCCCCCTCGCCCTTCGCTTCTTCCGCAAAGAATGAAAACGGAAAGGCCGTACGTTCGTCGTCCCGCCTTGAGGCGGCCTTCGGACAAACCGTTCCGCCGCGGAACCCGCAAGACCGCCTGAAGGCGGGACGACGAACTCAAGCGAATTCGCGCCAGGGTCCAGCCGGCCCTGGCCGGCTCCTTCAGACCAACTTCGTCTTCCCCGGCATCGCCACTTCGACCGGCATTCCCGGGCCGAATTCGTACTTCGGCGGGGTCAGGTCGAGTTTCGATCCTTCCATCGCCCATTTGAACGAGACCTCGTTGCCCGTGTAGGCCGACATGCGCCCGATGATCGCCGTCATCGTGCTCTCGGCGATCCGCTTGGCGTCGTTCAGCGGCTTGCCGTCCATGATGCTCTGGACCAGGTCGGCGTGCTCTTGCACCTGGCCGTTCACGTTCTTGCCGGCGTACTTGAAGGCGTTCTCGCCTTCGATTTTGCCCTGGCAGTCCGAGGAGCCCTTCGTGCCGACGACGCGCTGCGTGACGCGGTTCGAGCACTTCTCCATCTGCCGGCACATGCTCATGACGCGCGCGCCGTTCGGGTATTCGTATTCCACGGCGAAGTGGTCGAAGATGTGGCCGTAGACGGCCTCGATGCGCACCTGGCGTCCGCCCATGCCCAGGCATTTCACCGGCGGCCCGCCGAAGGCCCAATTCATCACGTCGATCTGGTGGATGTGCTGTTCGACGATGTGGTCGCCCGACAGCCAGGTGTAGTAATACCAGTTGCGGATCTGGTATTCCATCTCCGACCACTCGGGTCTCGGCTCCAGGCGCCGCGGGATGGGCCCGGTGTTATAGTAGCACTGCCCAGAAACGAGATCGCCAATGGCGCCGTCCTGAATGCGTTGGATCGTCTCACGAACGTCTGGCTCGTGGCGCCGCTGGGTGCCGACGACAACGGCCAGGCCCTTCCGCGCGGCGACGTCGCCGGCGGCGATCACCATCTTCACGCCGACCGGGCAGACCGCCACCGGCTTTTCCATGAAGACATGCTTGCCGGCCTCGACCGCCGCCTGCAAATGAAGCGGACGGAAGCCCGGCGGAGTGGTCAGGAAGACGATGTCCACGCCCGAAGCCAGGACCTTCTGATACGCGTCCCAGCCCGAGAAGATGCGATCCTTGGTTGCCTGGAGCCGGTCGGCGTAAGGCCCTTTCCTGGGCGCGCCGACCGCCGTCTGGGGATCAACCCCGCCTTTGGCCCCGGCGGGGGCGGGGGCGGCGGCGCCTTTGGCGTTCTTCTTGCCACCGGCCTTGGCCCCTCCCTTTGTTCCGCCTGACTTGTCGGCCGTCTTTCCCTGGCTCAGAGCCGCGAAGCCGGCCTCGGCGCGGTCCTGGAACAGATCGCCCATCGCCCACAGGACGGTGTTCTTCGTGGCCTGGAGGCATTGCAGGACGGCGCCGGTGCCGCGGCTGCCGCAGCCGATCAGGCCCACCTTCAGCATGTCGCTGCCGGCGGCATAGGCGAAGTTGCCGGTGGCCATCGCCGCGGCGACGGCGGCCGACATGCCGGCGCTTTGCGTGAGAAACTCGCGGCGCGAAACGTCCGCGGCCTCTTGCTGGGTTTGGCTGTTCATCATGGTCTGACCTTTCCCCCCCTCGCGGGTCAAAATGGTTCGGCTCACGCGATATTCCCCAATCTGGAACTCCAGTAACCCGGCTTCCTGCGGAGATGCATCACAGCCACAATTTCGATGTGCTGGGCCTTGACACGGTAGATAACGCCATACGGAAAGCGAAGGACTCGGCACTGGCGAACATCAGCTTCTGCGATGCGATAGAGAACGGGGTTGGATTGAACGCGTTCTGTCGCATCCTCGACCGCGCCCAGGAAGCGCGCGCCCAGTCCGAGTTGCTGAGATTCATAGTATTCGGCGGCTGCGAGCAGCTCGGCTCGAGCGGCTGCATGGAATACGACAGGGATCATCCGAGTCTTCGATGGACCTCGTCGAACACTTGGTCGGCGGGAATCAAGCGGGCCAGCCCGTCGTCGATTTCCTTGCAGCGGCGGCGGATCTCCTCCAACCACTCCAGACTAACCTCGAATTCCTCCTCGTAGTCCAGAGTCTCAAGGAGTTTCTCGGCCAGTAGCGCCCTGGATTCCCGAGGCAGCCGAAGCGCTTGCTCCACGATCTTGTTCGTCGCCGTGTCCATGCGTCTATCCTATCACCGCGCCCGGAAGGGTCAACAGTTCCATTGCTCCGAGGCCCCTCGGTGAATCAAGGACTAAGGACAAAGGACGAAGGACTAAAGAGCGGTCCAACAGCCGACCCCCATTCCGCTACTGTCGTCCTTAGTCCTTCATCCTTCGTCCTTCCGTTCACACCAGCGTCGTCTTCCCCGGCATGGCCACTTCGACCGGCATGCCCGGGCCGAATTCGCACTTCGGCGGGGTCAGGTCGAGTTTCGATCCTTCCATCGCCCACTTCCACGAAACCTCGTTGCCGCTGTACGCCGACATGCGCCCCATGATGGCGATCATCGTGCTTTCGGCCATGCGTTTGGCGTCGTTGAGCGGTTTGCCGTCCATGATGCTTTGGACCAGATCGGCGTGCTCCTGCACCTGGCCGTTCACGTTCTTGCCTTGGAACTTGAAGGCGTTCTCGCCCTCGATCTTGCCCTGGCAGTCGGAGAAGCCTTTCGTGCCGACCACCCGCTGGCCGACGCGGTTCGAGCACTTTTCCATCTGGCGGCACATGCTCAGGACGCGCGCCCCGTTGGCGAATTCGTATTCGACGGCGAAATGGTCGTAGATGTTGCCGTAGACCTTGTCCGTGCGCACCTGGCGCCCGCCCATGCCCATGCACTTCACCGGCGGCTCGCCAAAGGCCCAATACATCACATCGATCTGGTGGATGTGCTGCTCGACGATGTGATCGCCCGACAACCACGTGTAGTAGTACCAGTTGCGAATCTGGTATTCCATGTCCGACCACTTGGGATCCGGCTCGAGGCGTCGCGGAACCGGGCTGCCGTTCCAGTAGAACTGGCCGCCGACCAGCGCGCCGATCGCGCCGTCGTGGATGCGCTTCATGCATTCCAGGTAGCCGAACTCATGGCGCCGCTGCGTGCCGGCCACGACGGCCACGCCCTTCTGGGCGGCCACGTCGCCGGCGGCGATCACCATCTTCACGCCGACCGGGCAGACCGCCACCGGCTTTTCCATGAAGACGTGCTTGCCGGCTTCGACCGCGGCCTTGAGGTGCAGCGGGCGAAACTGCGGCGGGGTGGTCAGCAGCACGATGTCCACGCCCGAGGCCAGGACCTTCTGATATGCGTCCCACCCCGAGAAGACGCGATCCTTGGTCACTTGGAACCGGTCGGCGTTGGGCCATTTCTTCCCGGCGGCGGGAGGAGGAGCGGCCCCCTCGGCGCCCTGGGATTCGCCCTCGTCTTCGGCCTCGGCGGGCGCGGGGGCGGGCGCCGTCTTCCCCTTCTTGCCCGCCGCCTTGGTTCCGCCCGCCTTCGTTCTGCCCGCCTTGCTTCCGCCTGACTTGTCGGCCGTCTTGCCCTGGCTCAGCGCCGCGAAGCCGGCCTCGGCGCGGTCCGGGAACAGGTCGCCCAGCGCCCACAGGACCGTGTTCTTGTTGGCCTGCAGGTTCTGGAGGACGGCGCCCGAGCCGCGGCTGCCGCAGCCGATCAGGCCCAGCTTCAGCGTGTCGCTGCCGGCGGCGTAGGCGTAGTTGCCGTGCTCGGTGATCTTGGACGCGATGCTCCCCCACGACATGCGCGGCATCCAGTCGGGGGTGATCGGGAAGCTGCGGATGCGATAGGCCGGCGTCGCGCCCCACATGTAGTACCCGTACATGTACATCCTGCCGCCCTGACCGTTATCGATATTGCTGGCCGCGCTCGCGACCCCCGCCAAAGCCAGCAGCACCGCGACGCACACCAGATACCTGGCCATG
>JAPLSS010000304.1 GCA_026398515.1 Candidatus Sumerlaeota bacterium
CGGCCGCCCAACGCCCTGTCGACGAGCAAAAACGGCCTCGGAATCCATCATAACCTAAAGTGTTGCCATTGTTTCTCATCTATGAAATCGTCAAGGCAAGAATGGCCCGCCGGCGCGGGCCGTTTTCCGACAGGCTCCTATGAGGGTAAGATAGGCAATGGCGGCGTCTCGAGTCAGCACGGACGGCAGAAGAAGAAGCAGAATGCGATTGGAGGGGAGCGATAGATTCCCGCCCTCTGTGGCTAACCAAATCGCTACAGCCCAAACAAGCCCCCCGATGAACGCGAGAGCGAGGCGAACCGTTCGCCTTGCGGCCGCAGAGGCGCCACGTTGAGAAAAGCGCCACGCCGCGCAGGCAACGTGGAACGCCGAGGCCGCGAAGACCGCGGTCAGCGCTCGTTCCGAACCGTATCGCCGGAGCTTCGTCCCGACCGAGGCATCGAAGGCTTGAGCGAGGCAACCCTCTATGACATAGACGGCGAGAGCAAAGGCGGCGCCCCATAGCGCCACGCCAGCCCATGCCGACACGGACAATCGCGCCTTGCCCCTTTGCTGGCTCGGAACGGGAAGCGAGGACGGCAGGAGAGGGAGCAGGTCGAAAAACTCAATCGGCTCCGTCGCGTGGTCGTCGCGAATTGATGGGTCTATCCGACGGCTCAGAATTCCGTGCGCTTGTCGAACGGTGGATTGGGCGGCCAGCCAAACGGCGCCTGAAAGCGCGAGGACAAGCGCCGCCGCGCGGAGAGCCAGGGGAAGAAGGTCCCTCCACCAGCGCACCACGAACAACAGGTCGGAGAGAAAAAGCCATTTTGCCACAGGCAGCCACAGCCCAACGCTCAGAGCGATGGAAGCCGGGATTCGCCACTTCAGCGATTCGCGCCCGGCGAACCACCGCCATTCCAGGACGGCTTGCCCTGTGGCCAAGACCCACGACAGCAACGCAATCTCGAGCAACAAGAGAATCCGGCCCCAGAATTCGGGTGCCGCCAAGGGGGCGTCGGGGCGCCAGAGGCAAAAGGTCAGAACGGTGCCGCCGGCGGCGGCGATGATCACCGCGCGGCATCGAGAAGCGACGAACAGGAAGGGATAGAGGAAGAGTTTGCCGGGGTTCGACAAGGTCAGCCACAACTCGGCGAGCCGGTCGCGGTGCAACGCCTCCAACCACGCATCCTGATTCTGCACGCTCAGCTGTAGCTGCGCGATGAGAACCGCCATGGCGATGGCCGCCCAATGGTAGGCGATCGGACCTGAGGTAGTCCGCATGTCGGGCAGGAAATTCCAAGCGAGCGGGAACACGGCGGCGACGATCGCGGTCGCCAGCGCCAGTTGCCATAGCCGGCGTATGGCTCCGGGGCGCGGCCACCGCCCAAGACGACGCATGTGTTGAAGAATGGGATTGTCCGCCGCCTCGGGACTCGAAAGCAGCCGGGCGGGGAAGAGGAGGTCGCGAAAACCAAAACGGATTGGTTCGTCGAGCGCCATGACGGAAGAGTGAACGAGGCTATCCAAAAGATCAATGCCTGAAGGCAGACGAGGCAGGTCGCATCCCGCGCTGTAGCGGGTCTTGGACCAGAGCCGTATTGGCATTAGTCGTAGCGCAGGCGTCTCGCCTGCTCCGCCGACCTGAGGCCGGATCGCGACCGGAGCAGGCGAGGCGCCTGCGCTACGACGACCGCCCGGCGCGGGGAAGGTGAGCCGAGTCCGTCATCCTGCTTGCATTACAGAAGGAGGCGGGGGAGATTCTTTGAGAAGGCGGATGCGGGACCGATCCCGCTGACGCGAGCCGCCCCTATTTGTTGCGCCCAGGTTGAATGAACCCATGTCTCTTGCCCAATCCAACGATCCCGAGGAAATCCGCCAGGAGCACGAGCGGGCCGTCGAGGCTTTGCTGGAAATCAGCAACGCCGTCGGGTCGGTCATGGAACTGCCCGCGATCCTGCGGCGGATCGTGAGGAAGACCGCCACGCTGATGCAGGCGGACGTATGTTCGCTCTTCCTCTACGACGAAGGCAAAACGGTTTTGCGCCTGCGCGCCTCGCGCGGGTTGAATCCCGCGGCGGTGGGGTGCGCCACTTTCGCCCGGGGCGAGGGCATTCCGGGATGGGTGGCGGAAACCGGCCAGACGTTCGTCGCGGCCGACGCGACAGCGGACCCGCGGCACCGCGCGATGGACGGATGCGACGAGGAAGCCCTGCGGGCCTACCTATGCATGCCGCTGCGGATCCAAGAGGAAATCGTCGGCGTGATGACCGTGCGCAAGGCGGAGGTCTACGACTTCGACGAGAACAACGTCAGACTCTTCGAAACGATCTGCAAGCAGGCGGCCATCGTCATCGAGAAGGCGCGGCTGCACGCGGACAAGACGGAGGCGGAGCGCCTGGCCGCGGTCGCGGTCGGCCTGTCGGAAATCGCCCATTACATCAAGAACCTGCTGCAGGCGATGGAGGGCGGCTCGTTCGTCATCGAGAAGGGGCTGGCCGCCGGCGACGTCGAGCGCGTGAGGACGGGGTGGCAACTGCTCAGCCGCAGCAACAAGAAGATCGCCGGGCTGGTGGCCAACATGCTCAGCTACAGCCGCCCCGAAGAGCCGAACTTCTCGATGGGCAACGTCAACGACCTGCTCAAGGATGTGGTCGAAGCGGCGCGGGCCAACGCCGACCGCAATACGTTGGCGATCGTCGAATCCTACGAGCCAGGCCTTCCCGACATGCTGCTGGACGAGGAGTTCCTGCACGACGCGCTGCTCAATCTGGTGACCAACGCCATGGAAGCGATGCCCGACCAGGGCGGCGTGGTGATTGTGCGCACGCGCCTGCTCAAGGACCAGGATCGCGTGCTGATCGAAGTGGCCGACTCCGGCCAAGGCATCGCGGAAGAGAACCGGCCGAAGATCTTCAACCTGTTCTTCTCGACCAAAGGCTCGAACGGCACCGGCATCGGCCTGGCCGCCACCAGGAAGAAGATTGGACTGCACGGCGGCGAGATCGACTTCGAGTCGAAGGTGGGGAAGGGCACGACGTTTCGTGTCTACCTGCCAATCCGCAAAGAGCACGAACACGAAATCCCCTGACGAGCCGCTCGGGCGCCGTCGCCGGCTTCCCGTTGCGCTTTTTGCTTGCCGTGGGAGCCGTCCTGGGGTTATTCAAGCGCTTGAAACAACCGAAAGGCGACCGCCGCGCGGGACGGGACCGGTTCGGGCGGGGCAGTCGCCGCCAATTTCCCCGGGGTGCACCACGGAAGAAAGGCCCTTGCGCCGCGATGTCTGAAACCCGCCGAAGAACCAACCTCAGCGACATCGCCGCCGCCGCCGGCGTCGACGCCTCCACGGTCTCGCTGGCGCTGAACAGCAGCCCCCGCATTGCCGGCAAGACGCGCGAGAAGATCCTGCGAATCGCGCGAAAACTGAACTACTCCCCCAACTTCCTGGCCCGGGGTCTGACAGGGCAGAAGACCCGCTCCGTCGGCCTGCTGGTTTCCACGTTCCAGGACCAGTTCTACGTGGAATTGGTCGCTGCCCTGGAGCGATGGCTCCGGCAACGCGGCTACTCCTGCCTCTTGTCCACTGTGGCCACGGAGGAAGGCCAGAACGAGATTCAGGCTATCCGCGATCTGTTCAATCGTTTCGTCGATGGCGTGGCGTGCGCGGGCATCGGCAATCAGAACGCCATGCAAGAGGAATTGGCCGCGTTGGCCGGCCAAGGCATGCCCCTCGTCGGATTCGGGGAACTCCTGGATGCGCCAGCGCTGAGGAGCGCTCCCATGGATCGCGTGACTTGCCCCCTGGGGCAGTCCTGCGCCGAGATGACCCGGCATCTCCTCGATCTGGGGCATCGCCGGATTGCGTTTGTCGGCATGGGACCGCACAAGATCAGCGGATACAGCGAGGCGCTTCGGGAGCGGGGCATCCCCCTGGATCCCAGTCTGGTCGTCAGCCTCGCGTATCATTTCCAGGATGTGAATGAGTTGCGGAAGGAGATGATGTCCCGCCGCGACCGGCCGACCGCCATCTTCGCCTACACCGACGACCTGGCCGCCGAACTGGTGATGGAATTGCAGGAAGCCGGCTATCGGACGATGGGATGGGATAACGGCCCGGGAGGGGCGGCGGCGGTGCGCCGCCGGAATTCAAGCGCTTGAATTTGCGCTTGACAGCGTCGGCGGCGGCCCGTAGTGTGGCCACCGGCGTCAGAGAAGCGATCCATCGCGCCGGGGCTTTCCATCGTTCTTCGCTCCTGATCCGACCGCGCTGGGGAAACCAATGATAGGGGAGGGTCGTTCCATGGGAAAGACATGGAGGGGATTCACGCTTATCGAGCTGTTGATTGTTGTGGCGATCATCGCCATTCTGGCGGCCATCGCCGTGCCCAACTTCCTGGAGGCGCAAACGCGTTCCAAGGTCTCACGCGCGAAGGCGGATATGCGCTCCATCGCCACCGCCCTCGAGGCGTACAATGTCGACTACACGATGTACCCGCCGTGGTCGCAGGCGTTCAGGGACACGAATAAGTGTTTCGGCTTACAGAGCGCCGGCACGCCTCCCTCCATCTGGGGCCTGTGCCGGTTGACCTCTCCTGTGGCCTACCTTTCTTCCGTGCCGAAGGACGTTTTCCGGTTGCAGGGAACGAAAAATCTCAAAAACCCCATCAATTCGCCGCTCCGTTATGTTGACTATGGCACAACCTCGTATGTCGAGTGTACGAGCAAAGGCTCTCCCAATTCGAAAGAAAGGCAAGCCATGGGCCTCGGCTACACCTGGGTCATGATGGGCGTCGGGCCGGACATGAATCAGGCGCAAAACGGCGTGTGGAATTTCCTGTTGGGCGGCGCTTGGAACCCCGGCCAGGAAAGGGAGGCCTACGATCCTACCAACGGAACGGTCTCCGAGGGCATGATCGTCCGCACGAACAAGGGCATTTGGGACGGCAATCATAAGCAATAGCAGGAACGGGATTCTTCCGATACTTCTCCCTAATGGCCACTGGAGCCAAGGCGCCAAACTACATCGACGACGCGACGAACGGGACGATCTCCTACGGGCAGATCATCCGGCCCGAAAAAGGCTTCCATACGGGCAACAACGACTGAGCGGCGGCCCGCAGCGCTTCCGGTTTCGCCTGCTTCTCATCGGTAGGCGGGATCATGAGTCCGCAACAGAGGGGCATGCGGCCGCGGCCGCCTTGAGGTCCGCAGTGCGCCCGACCAGCGCCTCGGGAACGCCCTCGCCCAGCGCGTCGCGCCAAATGCGGCGGTAGTGGAGTTCCTCCGGCGAACGCAGGTTCAGTCGAGCCGCCTCGCGCTCTTCACGGGCAAACTCGTCCGCGGACATGCTCCTTGATCGAGAAACGGCACGCGGGCCTCGATGCCGTGGGCCATCGTGATGTGATCGGCGCGCTGCAAGTTGGTGTCCTGCAGGCGCTCGATGATCCGGACCTGCTCTTCGCGAAGCCTGGCGCCTCCGCCAAGGCCGCTCAGGTACTCATATCCCGCAAACAACTCGTCGGCGCCTTCGCCGGTCAGGACGACCTTCACGTGTTGGGAGGCGAGTTTGGAGATGAAGTGCATGGGAATGGCGCTGCGCACCAGCGGCGCGTCAAAGGACTCCAGGTGGCTAATGATCTCCGGCAACGCCGCTTTCATCTCGTCTTCGGTATAGATCAGTTCGTGGTGCGTTGTGTCGAGGTACCGCGCCATTTCCCGCGCCGCCTCGAGGTCCGGCGCGCCCTCAACCCCGGCGGTGAAGGAGTGCAACTCGACCGTGTGAGGCCGCATGAAGGCGGCCACCAGGCTGCTGTCCAGTCCCCCTGACAGATAGACGCCGACGGGCACGTCGCCCATCAGGCGCTTGACGACCGCCTCCTCCAGGCGCCGCCGGATCTCCGGCAGGGCCTCGGATAGACTCACGTTCACGACCGGAGGCTGGGGAGGGAAGGGCAGGGCGAACGGCTGCGGCGTCCCTCCAGCCCGCAGCCAGCACCCCCCCGGCAGGACGTGCAATTTGTTCATGGGCGGAAAGGCCTTCAACTCGCTGGCCACTATAAAGGAGTTCCCCTTCCGTCCGTAATAGAGCGGTTTGATCCCCAACGGGTCGCGCGCCAGCAGAAGGCTGTTGGGGCCGGCCAGGACGAAGGCGAACATGCCGTCCAGGCGCGCGAGCATGTCCTCGCCCTCTTCCTCATAGAGATGGATCAGCGTCTCCGTGTCCGAACGCGTCTTGAAGACATGGCGCGACTCCAGCGCGCGTCGCAGCAGGCTGTGGTTGTAGATCTCGCCATTGAACGCCACGGCCAGGTCGCCGCGCTCGTTGGTCATAGGTTGCGCGCCGCCGGGGACATCCAGGATCGCCAGGCGCGCGTGGCCCAGGATCGTGTCCCCGATTCGCAAAACGCCTTGCCCATCGGGGCCCCGATGGCTGAGCCGCCCGAGCATCTCGTGGGCCAGCGCCTCGTCGGGCTTGCCATGAATGGCGACAATTCCGCACATGGCCGTCCTCCTTTCATACCGCGACGCCAAGGCGCCGCAAACGCTCCGATTCGGTGAGGGGCTTACGAGTTTCCGAGTCGATAGCGTCCCAACCCCCATCGATGCAGGCCGTGACGATCCGTCCGCACAGGTGCGGATTGCCGCGAAAGTGCGGCGCGTCCAGCACGCCCGTCTCAATGGAGCGGGTGAGGACCTGCGCGTTCGCCCAGGGGTCCGCGCTTCCCGCGCCGATCTGCCGGATTCCTTCCAAAAGTGTCTTGGCTTCGAAGACGAGAAGACTTCGGCGCGCTTGCACCCGGGGATCCCAAGATGGGTCAGGGCAGTTTTTCAGCGCCAGGTTGACCGCTCCCCGCGCGATCCGGCAACTCTCGATGAGCGTTGGCGGATCCACGACATGCGACGCTTCGGTGAAGCCCACGACGTGCAGAATCTGCGGCTGCAACGCCATGGAGTACACGGCCGAAGCGGCCATGTGGCCCTTGGCTTCGTCCGGGTCCGGCGGCAGGCTGGTGATCCCCGCGCGCACCTCGCGAAAGACCGTGAAATCGGGCCCTTCCAGATCGCGAATCAGATCGATCTTGGCCAGCATCTTGGCCGCATCCATCGCGGGACTGGTCGCGGGCGGCGTGTTATGCATCAACTGCAAGACATAGTGGCGCACGCCCTGGGCGTTGGCGTTGTAAGC
Source organism: Candidatus Sumerlaeota bacterium (assembly GCA_026398515.1). Classification (GTDB taxonomy): domain Bacteria; phylum Sumerlaeota; class Sumerlaeia; order JAPLSS01; family JAPLSS01; genus JAPLSS01. The sequence continues at coordinate 7,166 of JAPLSS010000304.1, forward strand.
CGCCAGGAAGGCCATGGCCACGGCCAGCGAATCATGCGCGTCGCGCAAACTCCATTGGTGCGATTCGTTGACCTCCACGGGCGTGCCGTTTTGGGCGTAAAAGCGCATCGCCGCCTGCTTTTCCACGATCGCCGCGGGGAACGGGACCTTGCTGCGGCCATCCATGACGCTGTACCAACACAACGGAATGGCCCCCCAGGCGATGTGGATGGTCTGGATGCTCATCTCCGCCCAGGGGATCAGGTCGCGCGTGCCGCTGTAGCAGCGAACCAGGGGGCGATTGCCACAACGCGTGGCTTCGTAGATGGCCGCCAGGTCCTCGGGGCGACGCACGGGAACGCCGCCGGCGCCGTCTTGCGCGGGGTCCATCTCCTCGGGATGAAAGAAGTGCTCTTGCGCGTTCTGATCGGGGCCGATGGACAGGACATCCAAGACGCCCG
>JAPLSS010000432.1 GCA_026398515.1 Candidatus Sumerlaeota bacterium
CCAACCTTGGTCCGCGAAATCGAGGCGTGGCAGTCCGACCGCAACAACCGGGCGAGCAAGGTCCGCTGGCAGTTTACGACCAAGGATGCCCGAGTGAAATTGCGCAGGCTCTACCCATCATTATGAGATGGTCAGACCACTAGTCTCACCATGTCGAATCCTGCGACTACGGGCACCGCCTCTATCGTTGCAACGGGTGCGGGAACCTCTTTGGACGATTCTTCTATGAGATCCGCTACGACAAGGGGAGCGTCCTTCGCAGACGGTTGGCCTGCGGACGATGCCGGTCCCAGGATGTCTCGCAGGTCGATCCCGAGTCCGATGTCTTCCGGCTGGACTGCCCGGCCTGCGGCAAAAAGACCTTGAAGCTTCAGCCGGAAACTCTTTGTTGGGATTGAATGACGATGAGCGAAAGAGAGCGACCATGGAGAGAACGGAAGATTGACAAGATCAATGAGATTATTCTGATGCAAGGGATCAGCTCCAGCATCGGGACCGAGCGCCACCTCCTCCGATGGATGGGGCGGCATCGCCACGAGCTGGATCACCGGGTGCTCCATGCCTTGGATCGGAAGGACGGACGGGTCGACTGGGAGGACTTCAAGTTCTCCTTTCACGAAGAGTTCGGTCACTGCCTTCTGAAGAGAAGTCCGGCGGTTGGCAGAGCATGCATGATGTATCGGTCCTTCCACGAATCCTGAACGCTGGAGTAAGGCGGCTTTCGAGGTGCGAGGATTTTCGCGGCAGCGCGACGATAGGAACCGTTTGGCCTTCAGGCATGTTAGAGAACGGCCAGGGGAAACCCTAGGGCGATCCCCCATGATCCACGGTGACGGGATTGTCCCGCGCCTGACCTGGCGATACCCAAACCAAAGACAAGAATAAAACGCCGCTACGTGTACACATAATATTGCAATTAAAAGATTTATGTCTATGTTGACCCATCAGATTGATCTTCGGATTCTCGCGGCCATGCGACGGATTTTTGGCGAAAGCGTCTCTCAATGGCAATCCGGCGCGGAATGGTTTTTGCCCATGCCTTCTTGTCCTTTCCCGGCTTGATTGACTGCTCCATCTACCAGACGGATGCGGCAAGGAAGGGGTTGCCGGAAAAAACAACGAAACGCTGCGAAAATCTCTTGACAACGGGCAATAGCCCGATACATATATGTTATATCATGCACAGAAGGCACGAGAATGGATCCTGATTACCGCCTGTTCGGCAAGCCGGTTCTCAAGTCGCTGATGATGAGTCAGGCCGAGCAGGTTCATGACATTCTGGTCGCTGAGATTCAGGGCGGTCGCTGGGAACTTGACGCGCGCGTGCCAACGATTGAGGCTCTAGCCCAACAAAGCGGGTTGAGCCGATGGCCCATCGAACGAGCGTACAAGATGCTGCGCGACGAAGGGCGCCTCCGCTCCAACGGGAAGAGGGGCACGTTCCTCCATTCGCTGTTGCCCCAAGGGGGCCAGCCTTCCGGGTGGATCGGAGTCCTGCTTTCCGTTGACCCGCCCCGGGTGGCTTGGCACGTCCAGCTGCGCCTTCACGAAGTCATGGCGGCCATTTCCGAGCGTGGATACGCAGCCGAGGTAGTCTACCGGAACAGCAGCCTCAACCTCGAAGAGGTCGACAGAATCGGCCGGGTCTTCAGTCCGCGGGTGATGGGGGTTGTATCCTTCTGCTCTCTCCCTGACCGAGCTATGCGGTTGGAGATACCGGTCGATCGGCTGCCTATGGTGTTCCAGCACGCGGACGGGGATGCATGCCTTCCTCGCATAGATGAAGACCGACGCCAAGCTGCCTACCTGCTGACGCGGAAACTCATTGAGAGGGGCCACAGCAGAATTGCTTTGTGCTGCATGCCCCATTTGGCCAACTCGTGGGAATTGGCCGATCGAGCAGAAGGGCATGTCCGGGCGATGGAGGAGGCTGGTTTGGCAGTCAACACACGGGCCATTGAGGATAGCGGCGATCAGGCTGTCGACGCCGACGCGATGGCCGCCCAGTTTCTTGCCTCCCATGCCGATGCCACGGCAATCGTAAGCGTCACGGGCTTCATGGCGCGAAAGCTGATCGCCGCCGCCGAGGCTCACGGCATCCGAATTCCAGCAGACTTGAGCGTGGCTTCGCTTCGCCCCGGCCCCGCGACGGAGAATCCATCGGGGTCGCAGCTGGCAAGCACAGACCCGAAGTTGGGACAGCAGATGCACTACTGCCTCAACGCTCTGGAAGAGGCCATCCGCAGTCGGCGCTATCCCGTCGCACAAATGTTGGTGACACCGGGTTTCATCGAGGGTCACACCGTCGGCCCTCCGCGTCTGCAAGCTGCAGATCCAACGGTCACGCCGGATGCGAGAGGCAAAGCGCGCTCCGTTTCCGGCTCCTCGATCAGTGACTATGCATCGTCCAAAGGAGTTGGAGTGGGGGAAGAGCGATGAAAAAGGCTGTAACGGAAAGAGCACCCCGAAGCTAAGCCGGGAACAGCTTACCGTGGTTTCATAGACCAATGAATGGAGGAATCGGATCATGAGAAACCCACGTATCATTCAGAAGGCTTTCACTCTGATCGAGCTGTTGATCGTTGTGGCGATCATCGCCATTTTGGCGGCCATCGCCGTGCCCAACTTTCTGGAGGCGCAAACGCGAGCCAAAGTCTCCCGGGCCAAGGCCGACATGCGCACCATCGCCACGGCCATCGAGGCCTACGCCGTGGATTATAACCGCCCGCCGATCGGATACAACGAAGGCCATAGTCTGCATGACTTGTGGACAGGCGACTCGTTGAATAACCGCGCCGAGGTTTGGTGCCGATTCACGACCCCGGTCGCCTATCTGACCACCATTCTTTACGACCCCTTCAGGCTGACGGGGTGGTTCAACGCGGCCGGCGGCGACGCGTCGCGCTTCCACTGGGCAAACAAGCTGTTCAATTACGAGAACGTTCAGTCGGGAATCAATTCCTCGCATGCGGCGGCGGCGCGTAAAGGCGTCACGTGGGTGGTGGTTTCTGAGGGCCCGTCCAGGAGACACGGCGTCAACGGTGTCGGTCCGGATGTCCTTAGGGCCCTGGCGGAAGTGCCGACGAACGCTAACGCCATCATGTATCCCGACGTGTTCTACGATGCCACGAACGGGACGGTGTCTTTTGGCGAGATAATCCGCACGAACCAGAAGCAGTACTGAGAGGGTGATTCGAGAACTCCTTGCGCGCCGGCGGGAAACGGCGTCGGGTGGCGACGTTTTGCGGGCGCCAGGGGCGGTCAAAGGTCTGCAACGACGCCCTGGGGGAGCGGGCGTTGAAAGGCGTTCGGGGAACCGGAGGCGCACCAATCCCAAAAAGGAGATTCATATCATGACGCGCAAGAGATTGCAGTTTGCGCTAGGGCCACTCGCTATGGCCGCCACGGCAGGCATTTGTCTGGCATTTGGCGCCCTAGGGGCATGGGGGGCAGCTTCTACTTCATTTCAAGCAGATTTCGAGGGATGCACGGTCGGATCACCCACCAGTTTGGCGAATCTCGCCCTCGGCACGTCGGCAGGATCCTGGACGGGCAATGTAGGCGCGAGCTCGCCAACCAATGCAGTTTCGCTCGATACCCTTGGCGCCAATAAACTCCTGCTCCTTGACGCCGGGGCTCCCAACTTTGATGTGCAAGCCAACCTGACGGCCCCGGTCACTCTTGGCAGTGGATCCACCACGGTGTCCTTCAAGTTCGCTCCGCGCCGATCCGGCAACAACCGGTATGTCGAGATCACTGGCGAGGATGGCTCTGGCAATGTGTCTTTCAAAATCCGCCTTTATACCCAGCTTAACCCGACGACGATGCGTTTTGAGTGGTTCGATGGCGCGACCTGGGCCGCGACGGGATCACACCTCATCGAAGCCAGCCAAGTCGCTGATCCGCCCGTATCGGCGAATCTAGCCACGATCACCCTCAACTTGTCTGCCTCAAATTACACGCTCACCTACGCCCCTGGAGCGAACCTTGCGCCGACGGTCTCCGGGTATACAACGGCGGCCTTGACCTACGTCACTACGCCCCTTCCACAGCTCTCATTGATCAGGTTTTTAAGTACCGCGCCCTCATCAAACTCCGGTGTCTGGATGGATGACATCGTCGTGGCCGGAGAATCGGCCGCTAACCAGGCGCCGTCCTTCAACGCTGATCCGTTCAGCAAGCCCGACGCGACAGAGGGTAGCGCATATAGTCAGACCATCGCGAGCGATGCCAGCGACCCCGATGCGGGCAATATACTTACCTTTGCAAAGGTGTCCGGCCCATCGTGGCTCAGCGTGGCCGGCAACGGCGCGCTCACGGGCACGCCCAGCGCCGGCGATGTCGGTCTCAACGTCTTCACGGTCAGCGTGACCGATGGGATCATCCCCGCGCCGGTCACCGCAACGATGAACATCACGGTTGGCACGACCCAGCCGCCAAGCGCGGCCAAGACATGGACACGGTATTAGAAGACAAGGGAGCATCGTGGAAGGGGCTCTCAAAAGGGCTCTCTCTTGAATCGCAAGGAGCGCGCGGGATTTCGGTTTTGTCGATCCCAAAGCTGGACGTTTGCGCCGGACATTTGCTTCTCGGTTGGAGGGGGTACGATGTACAAATACGGATCCGTTCTTTTGCAGGCGGCTGCGCTATTCGTCGGCTTGGCTTGCGCTACAGCCCAGGGAGCCAACTTGGCGTTCTACTACGGCGCCAGCATTCCCGAGTTGGGGATCACAGGTTACGCAGGCTATCAACTTGATCGCCTGCGCAACAATGCCCTTGATTCAGACGGCGGCACCGGCCGGATTTTCCTGGGCAAGAACACAGACGAGGAGGTCGATCGCGCCTTGCTCCGGTTTGACCTGAGCGCCCTGAGCAGCGGCTGGACAGTCACCGGCGACGCCACTCTGAGCTTTGGGGTGACTGCGGTTGTCGCAGCTAGCGATTGGAGCACGCATTTTTTCGATGTCTACGTAGTGGGTCCGAACAATGCAACATGGGCGCCGTCTCTGTGTTCCTGGAATTACCTGGTTTTCGGAACCGCAAACGACGGCTTAGGGACTCCCTGGAAGGATAGCGCCGGGGTTGATCTTCCTCTCGCGACCAGCACCACGTCTGGCGGCGGGGGCCTAGGCGATCCGGGTCAAGGCTATGGCGCAACGGCTATCGCCACTGTTAATAAGAGTGCGTGGGCTGTCGGCGACACGTTCGTCGCGACGATTCCCCTTGCGGCAGTCCAAGGGCAAATCGCCGATGGCGCCACTCCGCGCGGCTTTCTGATCCGCCAACGGGACGAAACCAACGGAGTTTTTGGCCGATTGCAGTTCAACACGCGAACCAGCGGTCAAGGCGGCGGAACGCTGACGATCCAGGCCGAACCGGCCGCCGCTAACCACCCGCCGTCCTTCAACGCTGATCCGTTCAGCAAGCCCGACGCAACCGTGGGCCAAGCGTACAGCCAATCCATCGCGAGCGACGCGAGCGACCCCGATCCGGGTGACACGCTGACCTTCGCGAAGGTGTCCGGGCCAGCGTGGCTCAGCGTGGCCAGCAACGGCGCGCTCACGGGCACGCCCAGCGCCGGCGACGTCGGTCTCAACGTCTTCCCGGTCAGCGTGACCGATGGGATCATCCCCGCGCCGGTCACCGCGACGATGAACATTACGGTTGGCACGACCCAGCCGCCAAGCGCGGCCAAGACGTGGACGCGGTATTAGAATACAAGGGAATATGGTGGAATGGAAATGAGACTCAGATAAGAGCGCCAAGGCGTCTCACGCTTATTGACGGCCGATCGTCTGGCGGCATTGTGGTCGACGCCAACGACGCCAACCAAGTCTTGCTTCCTCATTTCCAAGACTGCCACGCGGATGATTTTCACCTGGAAGCCAAACGACGGCTTCTTCATTTCCCGTTCTCAAGACCAAGAAGGAGAAGCAACCAATGCTGCTTGGTCGCACAATCCTATTGCAGGCGCTTTTCTGGCGCGCCGTGGACACTGTGGGATGGGCGCAGGCGCCCGTGCAGGCGCCATACGAGCCTACGCGGGAGTCGCTATCGCATTACCAGGTTCCGGAATGGTATCAAGACGCCAAAATCGGTTTTTTCTATCACTGGGGGCCGTCTTCGGTTCCCGGGGACCACTTTGACCAGGAGTCTATAGAGTTTTGCCAGCAACACAAATACAAACAGCCGGTGGGACTATACGGCAGCGACCTGTATCGCACGTATGGCCCCAACAACGAAAAGGGTCCGGTCAGGGTTTTGCATGAGAAGTGGTACGGCCCGCTGGAGGTATTTGGCTACAAAGACTTGATACTCCTGCTGACTGGATCAGAGTGGGATCCCGGGCATATTGTGGAACTGCTCGACAAGGCCGGAGTAAAGTATGTCGTGCCCATGGCCGTCCATTGCGACGGCTTTGCCATGTGGGATTCCAAGGTGATCGATACCTTCAACGCGGCCAAAATGGGTCCACACCAGAATACTGTGGCGCAGGTTATCGACGAAGCGCGCAAACGGGGACTTCGAGTCGGAGTCTCCACTCACTATGAGCGTCATGCCTGGTTCTATGCCAAGAATCCGGCATTCGACTCGGGCGATCCCCGCTATGAACAACTCTATGGCGAGGGCCTCGACAAGGACGGCGTGCCCCAGCCGAGATCCATTCAGAAGTGGGAAGACGTGCTCGGCGAACTCGTTGACATGTTTCATCCGGATTACATCTTTGTCGATGGCGGAACGGCCGATACCTACCAGCCCGTTGAAAAAGCCTCAAATCGGCGGAAAGGCGCGCTCTAAGTTCAACAAACTCAATGCCCGTTTTTCGCGGCGAGGCGTTTTTCAACAGGCTGCTATGGATGCGAGAACTCAGTGGGCATCGAACTATGGGACTTCGCTGACGCCATCCGTTCGGAACGCGCTCCGGAGATGGACGGCGAAGCCGGGCTGCGTTCGAAATCTCTATGTATGGCATGCTATGAATCCGCCGCTCTGGACCGTCCCGTGAAATACGACGACGTCCTGAGCGGCGCCATCTGCGAGTATCAGAGGCCCATTGACGAGTATTGGCAAATCTAGGTCAGCGGTCGCCGACTGGCGAGGACTGGCTTGAGAACCGTGGATGAGGCTTGCCGTTTCGGCATGCCGCAAGCGATTTCGGAAGAATGAGGAGAAGTCCAATGGATCAGCAGATCAATCGTCGCATCTTCATGAAGGCTGGCGCGTCGGCGGCGGCAACGGCGTTCACGATCCTCCGGTCGGGCACGCTGGCGGCGGGCCAGTCGCCCAGCGAAAAACTCAACATCGCCTTTATCGGCTGTGGAGGCCGCGCCCGCCAAAACATCGACAATTTCGCGGACGAGAACATCGTCGCCCTCTGCGACCCGAATGCCGAAAGAACGGCGTGGTTCGCCGAGAAGTTCCCCCAGGCCAAGATCTTCGAAGACTGGCGCAAGTGCTTGGACATGAAAGGCATCGACGCCGTCGTTCAGCAGCCGCCCGATCACCATCACGCCTTCATCAATGTCTGGGCCATGAACCGCGGCATGCACGTGTACTCGGAGAAGCCGCTGGCCAACTCCGTCCAGGAGGCTCGCCTCGTGCGGGAGACGTACCTGAAGCACAAAGGCAAGCTGGCCATGCAGATGGGGGTGCAGCGGCACGCGATCCCCAACATGGCGCGCGTCTCTGAACTCATTCGCGACGGCGCGATCGGGGTCCCCCGCGAGGTCCGTCTGTGGTGCGGCCGCACCCCCAAGGGAGGCGACTACCTGCCGGACGGCGGGCCCGTGCCGGCGACGCTGAATTGGGATCTGTGGATCGGACCGTCGCCCGTTCATCCTTACAATCCCGAGTACGCGAAAGGCAACTGCCTGAAATGGAACCGCTTCTGGGATTTCGGCAGCGGCCAGATGGGCGACATGGGCAGCCACATCATGGACATCGCCTGGTGGGGGCTCGACCTTGGCCAGCCGACCAGCTGCGAGTGCGAAGGCTCGGAGTTCAGCCCCGCCACCGTCCCCACGTGGATCACGGCCAAGTGGGAGCACCCGGCCAACGACTGGCGTCCCGCGGTGGAAGTCTACTGGTATGACGGCGGGAAGATGCCGGGGATGCCGTCCAAGGCCTTCAACGCTGACGCCATCAAGAGCAATGGCGCGATCTTCAAGGGCGACAAGGGCTACCTGGTCTGCGATTTCGGAAGTCGCTACCTGATGCCGACCAAGGGCGACATGACCCAATACAAGCCGCGCAACGCCGAAAACGTGATCCCGGATTCTCCGGGCCACCATCAGGAATGGATCAACGCCTGCAAAACCGGCAGTCCTGCTGTCGCTCGTCGCGTACCGCGTGGGTCAGAAACTCGAATACGACCCAAAGACAGCGAAGGTCGCCAACTGCCCGCAAGCCGACGAGTTTATCCAGAAGAAATACCGGGATGGCTGGACCCTCAATGGATAGCGGGCGGGCGATGGCGGGCCGCACCGGCTTGCTCTCTCCCCTGCAAAGCGAATTCCAGCGCCGTCTCGGACGGCAAAGGCAAAAAGAAGAACAAGAAGTCCCGATCCACAGACTGGAGAGATGAAACATGAAGAGAATTCTGGGGCTATTGGCGGCATTCGGCTGTGCGGCCGTGTCGATTGTCGCAGCGGCGCAGAAACCGGAAGCAGCGCCAGCGGGGAGCCAGGCTCAGGCCGCCGATGAGCCGGTTGAACCGACGGCGAGCGTCGAGTTGTTCAACGGAAAGGATTTGGCCGGCTGGACCCTCTTTGTCGACGATGCGAGCGCGGATCCGGTGCTGGATATGGCGCAGTGGATGAACGTCGTTGGGGAGGGCATTCACGCTACCCGTCCGTGGCGAGTGTACGGGGAGTTGGAGCCCGGCCAAGAAATGGTTTTCAAGGAGAGGGACTCGAAGGGACTAGTTTATAACGATCCCGAGCGAGTTCCGACGGGGCATCTGCAGCTCCACGCCGGGGATATCCGTTACACGCGCAGCAAAGACCAATCGGTGATCTATGCGGCCAGATTGTCTGCCCCGAAGGCAAGGTTCGCGCTCTCCGCGTTTGGGAAGAAGGGGGTAGGCAAGGACGTTGTTGTCAAATCCGTGAGGCTGTTGGGCTGTGATGAGCCCGTCGGGTGGGCGCGCAGCGACGAGGGGATCGCCATCGATCCACCGAGTCGTGCCGTGTTTGCAAACGAAGACTGGCCGCTTATGTACGAGCTGAAAGCTCAATAGGCGCGCAACGAAATATCCTATCCGCGACCACCCAGGGGATCGCTTGGAACACGACAGGAGTACTAGATTGAGCAATGTCGCTCTTCCTCTTTTCGGGGCGTTCTGCCAGTTGCTGCAAACGCCCCTTATCGCTCACGGCGGCGAAGCGTCTCAACCGGTGCTCGCGACGATCGACGCCGCGAATCCGCAATGGACGATCAGCCCTTATCTCGTTGGCCTTCACCAGGTGTATTGCCATGCGCCCGACGCCGCCTATGCGGATGGCCGCATCGCCGATTGGGCGCGCCGCGCGGGCATCGCCACGTCGCGATTCCCAGGGGGCACCGTCGTCAAATACTGGGACTGGGAGCGGCCGACAGGCATTCTAAACCGCGATTCGTGGAGCCCCGAATGGAACCCGGCGGATCAGGTCCCCGATTCCCAGTGGATGAGCCTCGACGAGTATCTGGCCTTTGTCAAAGCCTCCGGGATCCGCCCGATGTTTGGCGTCAACTCGCTCTCGGGCGAGATGAACAATCGCCGCCGGGACGGTATCGACCGCGCGGCGCGGATGGTGCGCTACGTGAAGGAACGCGGATACGGCGGGGCCCTTTGGTACATCGGAAACGAGGAGGAAGGCAGCTACCCCGGCAAAATCGCGGGGTACGCCAAGGTCTTTCACGAATACGCTACGGCGATGAAGGCCGTGGACCCGGACATTGTGATTTTCTGGAATAACAACCATGCCACGGCCGCGAGCGTGCAGTTGTTCCTAGCCAATGACGGCGGCGCCGCCGACGGACTGGAAACGCACGGCAAATGGCCCTATGGCGGCGAACCAAAGGACGATTTTGGCAATGGGACCCTGCAGGGATGGCAGGCCGAGGCTCCGCTTCGCGACCGGAAGAACAGCAACCGCGCTTGGCGTGACGCCGCCAATGAATATCGAAGCGCGGCCGCCGCGGCGGGACGGCCGGGTCTGCTGATCGCCAACAACGAGTATGGGCTTGGGTCAAGCAAACGTTTAATTGGATTTGATCGCTACACGACGGGTCTATTGCTCACCGAGTTCCTGATGGAGCATTTCATCGGGAATTGGTTCTCCACCTGCTTCTGGGATATGTCGCGCGGTGCAGAGGATGGCCTCCTGGACACGGCAAACGGATTCCGCCTGAATCCATTCCATTTCGGCATGGAAATGCTAGCCAACGCGCACGGGGGGACCTATCTGAGCGTCGACACAAGCGATCCCTGTGTCCATGGCTTTGCGACGATGAAGGACGGGACCTGCTTGCTCTATCTCATCAACAAGACTTTAAAGGAACACAACGTCGAGATTCAGTTACAGGGCCTTTCCAGACCCTCTGGGTTCGGGCGGCTGATGCGCGATACGAAAGACAAATACGGGGAATTGGCTCCGCTGCAAATCAGCGGCAGCGGCTCTCGATTTGAGGTTGCTCTTCCCTCATTGACCTTTGCGGAGATCGCCTTCGTTCAGGAAAATGAAAACCCATTTCGGTAACCGTCTACTTTGCTTGATGGCCCCTTGCATGGGGAGCTGGGCAGGTTACCGCACCCTATGCGGACTCATTCAGCTGGTGTAGGAGTTCTGATATGAACCAGAAACCGTTCGTTGCTTTCGGTATCGTGCTCATGGCCGCATATATGACACGCGCTGCAGAGAGCCAACCCTCCGCTCCAAAACGCATCAAGGGAACCGCGGCAAAGACGGGCAGCAATACTCCGCCTCGTGTTTCGGACGAAGAGCACGGAGCCTTCAGCAATGAGGGCAAAGCAGACGGCAACGATGAGCCGATTCACGTATCCCCGGAAGATTTGGAGAGATTTAACGATTGGAAGTACGGGCTCTTTATTCACTGGGGCCCTTGGTCGCAGACGGGCAAGGGATCGGATACTATTGATGCGCTGGAGTCCGAAAACGGGTACGAACTATACAAGACTTTCAACCCGGGGAAATATGACCCCAAACAGTGGGCTGGGGTAGCAAAACAAGCCGGCTTCCGCTTTGCCGTCCTGACCACTCGGCACATGGACGCCTTTTGTATGTGGGACACCAAACAGAGCCCCTACCGGATCACCAGCCCGGATTGCCCGTATAGCAAGAACCCCAATCCAGACATTGTCGGCGAGTATGTCAAAGCTTTCCGAAACGAGGGGTTGGGGGTCGGTCTGTATTTTCTTCATCAAACCCCAAAGAATCCGATAGCGAATGATCCTTATCATCCCGCTGACTGGAACGAGTATGCCGCTTTTGAGAAGGAACTCGTGCAGGAACTGCTTAGCGGATACGGCCGGATCGATATTCTCCGGTTTGACAACAATATACCCGACAGCAAGATAGATGCCTTAGTTCCAGTTCTGAAAATGGCCCGGCGTTTGCAGCCGCACATGCTGATCAACAATCGCGGCGCCGGCCGCGGCAACCAATGGGCCGATTACCTGACCACTGCAGAGCGTAAGGGTGGGGCCGAGCCAAACCAACCCTGGCAGGTCGAGCCGAAGATGGTCGGCGGCGGCGGGTATTTTTACCAAGGTGAGGAAAGCGAGAGCATGGGGTCAAGCGGCATTTTGAGGACGTTGCTCAGCGTTGCAGGCAAAGGAGGCGTTTGTTTGCTCAACGTGGCCCCGCGACCCGATGGCAGTATCCGGGAACAGGAAGTGGAGGCGTTGCTGGAAGCGGGCAAGTGGCTCAAGAGTATGGGAGAAGCGGTATACGGAACACGGGCGAATCCATGGGGCTGGGACAAAAAGCCCGACTGGGGCTTCGTCACGAGGAAGGGAAACAAGGTGTTCCTGATTCTGGATACAGCGGTGAAGCGCAAGATGGTGACCGTGGAGGGTGTTGCGAAGCGCGACATCCGCTCCATAACGTTGCTGAAAGATGGTTCACCCGTGTCGTTCCGTGAAGGAGCGGATGGAGTGGAAGTCGAGGCGCCGGAGGGCATATGGGGAGATGTGTATCCTGTGATTGTCGTAACGTTCAACGAAAACCCCTTCATTCCGCAAGGCCCAGAGTCGCTCTCCAGGTGAGTAAGGAATGCAGACAACGAGGAGAAACATGGGAACCTTGGGACGACGCGAATTCATCGCAGCCAGAGTTGCCGGTGCGGCGGGGGGGGCGCTCTGCGGTTACCCTGCCCTCGTTGACGTTTGCCGAGATCGCATTCGTCTCATGCGGACGAGGACCCCTTTACCCGTCGCTGAAACCATGGCCCGAGTGGGTGGAATCGCGGCATACGGACTAATCTGGCGCGCGCGGCTCTCCAGAGACACACGTCCCAGGGAAGGGCCGCCACGCTCAAGGGCGCATGACAACCGTACCTCGAAAGGAGAGTTTTAGATGTGCAAGCGACGCGATTTCCTCAAGATCGCCGGCATGACGGCCATTGGCGGCCCCGGGATTCTGTCGGGCGCGACGGGGGCGAGAGGTCGGTTCGCACCGAAGGCGCCTTCGCATTTGCCTGGGGAAGGCGAGGCGCCGTTTCAGCCGACCCAGGAGAGCCTGTCACGTCACCAGGTCCCGGAATGGTATCAGGACGCCAAGATCGGCTTCTTCTACCATTGGGGCCCCCAATCGGTGGTCGGCGACAGATTTGACAAGGACTCGCTCGAATTCTGCCGAGCCCAAGGGAAATACGCCGGGACGCATCTTCACAATCCTCCTGGGCAATGGGGGGCTGACATGTACCCAAAACCCGGCAAGCCGGACAACGAGCAGAACGGCGTCTATCTTCTGCACAGGAAATGGTACGGCGATCCCAAGGTGTTCGGTTACAAAGACCTCATCCCTCTCATGAGCGCCGAGGAGTTCGATCCCGAGGGAATGGTCCAGTTGCTGGATGAGGCCGGCGTGAAGTACTTTGCGCCCATGGCCATTCATCATGACGGATTTGCCATGTGGGATTCCAAGGTCATCGATACGTTCAACGCCGCCAAGATGGGACCGAAGATGGACACGACGAGGCTGGTCATCGATGCCGCTAGGAAGCGCGGCATGAAGGTGGGCGTGTCAACGCATGTCATGAGGAACTCCTGGTACTATCCCAAACTGGAAGGATACGACACCACGGACCCGCGCTATGCCCAACTCTATGGCGAAGGTCTCGAGAAGGGAGGACTTCCCAAACCGGCCGCCATTGAGAAGTGGGAAAACACACTCAAGGAGTTGATCGACACGTTCCATCCGGATTACATCTTCTCCGACGGCGACACCGCCGATGTCTACTGCAATACCGGAAGCTATGTGTGCGTGGATGCGTTCCGCAGGATCGTGGCCTACTATTACAACTCGGCCCCGAAATGGGGCGGCGAACCGGTGATCACCTTCAAGCGGGAATCGCTCCACAAGGAAGAGGCCGTTCCCGACTACGAAGGCGGCCTTCTCCTCGATATTGCCCCCTACAAATGGCAGACGCACAGTTCGATCACCGGATGGTTCTACCGCAACGGCGAGCGCGTCACGCCCTCTTCGTCTCTGTTCAGGAGGATCGCGGATGTCGTCAGCAAAAACGGCAACATGCTCATCAGCCTTGGCATCAAGGGCGACGGCTCCATGCAGGATTGCGAGATCGCGTTCCTCAAAGACTTGGCGAAATGGACGCACGCCAATGGAGAAGGCATCTATGCCACCCGGCCGTGGCTGACCTACGGAGAGATCGAACCGGGACAGGAGTTAAACGCCATTGTAGACGACAAAAAAAAGGGGATCGTCTATGATGATCCCGCGCGGACCACGATGGGGCGCTTCCAGTCTCACGAGGGAGATATCCGCTACACGAGAAGCAAGGATGGCAAGGCCATCTATGCAGCTCGCCTTTCATGGCCGGAGGAGTCCTTCACGCTTGCATCTTTTTCCACGGAAGGCGTCGGGAAGAATGTGCCGGTTGCCTCGGTATCGTTGCTTGGAAGCGATGCAAACATCGCGTGGGAGCGAACTGCGAGTGGAATCATGATCACTCCTCCGGGAAAGAGCGTCTTTGACGATTCAAGCTGGCCGGTCGTGTTCAAAATCACGACCGCGTGAATGCTGAATCCGGTGATTCGGGAAGCGATGAACATGAAAACATGGCAGTCGATATCCTATCCGAAGCTGACGGCGTCTCTGTTCCCTTTGTTGTGCAGCGTTGCCTTGCCGGTTCGCGCACATGCGGAAATCGTTCCCGCCGGGCTGTTTTCGGACAATGCGTTGTTCCAACAGGGGGTTGCCCTTCCGGTGTGGGGAGCCGCCACGGCTGACGAACGGGCCGTCAGCGTATCGTACAAGGGGCAATCCGTAACCGGTCCCGTGGAAAACGGCAAGTGGCGGGTGTTTCTGAAACCGCTATCCGCCGACAGCCAGCCGGCGGATATGACCATTCGCGGCGCGAAAAGCAGTCTCTTGATCAAAAACACACTGGTGGGGGAGGTCTGGCTGGCAAGCGGGCAGTCGAACATGGAGTTTGGGCTTAACTCGTTCGCCAAATCGCTTCCGGATATAGGGGCGGATATCGAGTCGGCAAATTATCCGGCCTTGCGCTTTGTGAAAATCGACACCCAGGCCTATCCGGGAGAACGCCCGAGAGACAATACCGGCTGGCGGGAGTGTTCTTCTTCCACGGCGGGCGGATTTTCGGCAACGGCCTTTTACTTCGCCCGCGAACTGCACAAGCAGACAGGGGTCCCAGTCGGAATTATCGTGTGCGCCTGGAGCGGCAGCGCAATTGACGCCTGGATCCCCGAGGAAAGCCTGATCGCTGACCCGGACTTGAAAGGGATTATCGAACAATATCGAAAGGAAGCCGCGAGATACACCGCAGAGGAATATGAGAAGGCGGTGAAGGAAGTGGATGAACAAAACAGGTTGTACGATCAAAAGCTTAAGCAGGGCGCCGACCGGAAAGACATCGGTTCCAGGCCTCAGTATCCGATGGGTCCCAAATGCCGCACCCGGCCCTGCGGGCATTATGACGTAATGCTCAAGCCGCTTGCGCCGTATGCGATCAGAGGATTTATCTGGTACCAGGGCGAGGGCAATGCCAGCAGCTCTGATTTTGAGCGAAGCGGGCCGTACCTCTACCGGAAGATGCTGGCAGCCATGATCGCCGGCTGGCGTAAAGATTGGAATGACGCCGGGCTTCCCTTCCTATACGTGCAATTGCCGTCTTGGAAGGGGAAGCCGCTCGAAGGATATGATGAGTACCAGAACTGGGCAGAACTTCGCGATTCTCAAATCCACGTCCTGCGGAGTGTGCCGCACACGGGCATGGCGGTTACTGTGGATGTTGGCGATCGTGATAATATTCATCCTCCGCGAAAGGAGCCTGTAGGCCGCCGACTGGCTCTTTGCGCTCAAAGAATAGCATACGGCAGCGCGGTGAATTTCAGTGCGGGGCCGGTTTACCGTTCCTGCCGGACGGAGAAGAATAGGATCGTGGTGTCGTTTGACTATGCCGATTCCGGATTGACGATTCTGCCTCCGGCATCCGAGTTCTCCATCTGCGGACCCGATCAGAAATTCCTTCCGGCCCGTGCACAGATCGAGGGGGATGCCGTTGCGGTCTGGAGTGAGGACATAGAAAATCCGGTTGCCGTACGGTACGGATGGAAGAACTTCTTTGAGCCTGAGTTATTCGACCAAAACGGTCTTCCAGCCAGTCCTTTTCGAACCGATGCATTTCCGCTAGTGTCGCAGCGTTTGAGGAAGCAATGAACAGCATTCAACGGCGCGTGATTACAAGCTGCCTTGCCCTATGTGTGAGTGCATTCGGCAAGGAACCACCGGATGGTTTGGCTCCGACGTATCCTGATATTGCCTATGGAGCGGACGCGAAACAGAAACTCGATGTCTGGCTGGCTGTGAGCGATCATCCGGCGCCGGTTCTGGTGTATATTCATGGGGGGGGATGGACCAGCGGCGATAAGAGCCAGCTCAAGCTGGATCCAGCGCAATTTCTCGACAAGGGGATATCCTACATTTCGATAAACTACCGTTTATCCAAACAGTCTCCATTGCCAGTTCCGGTGCATGATGCTGCAAGGGCGATTCAGTTCATCCGGCATAGCGCCAAAGAATGGAATCTGGATGATCGGCGTATCGCGTTGTTCGGCGGCAGCGCCGGTGGTTGCTCCTCTTTGTGGCTCGCCTTCCACGATGATCTGGCCGACCCGAACTCGCCGGATCCTGTGGCCCGTGAATCAACGCGGGTTTGTGCCGCTGCGACGCAAAACGGCCAGACCTCCATCGATCCGATGTTCCTCATGGAGCACATCGGGGCCAAGGCGGCGGAATCTCCGATGATCTGCGATGCCGTCGGCGAAAAGTCGCTGGATGACGCATTGAAGAACTACGCGAAGCACAAGCTGATGTATCAGGAGTTCTCCCCCATCAACCATGTGGACAAGAGCGATCCGCCGGTCTACCTGTCCTGCGGAATAGAGGACGGAGGAATCCATGACCGGAAGCTCGGCATTCTGTTGAAGGAGAGATCCGATGCGGTCGGCCACGAGTTGCATCTAAGCGGAACGAAGGACGCCATGTACAAGGACGAGGTGGACTTTCTGTTGAAGGTCTTGTTGCGCGATGGCTCCGTCCGCATGAAATAACAGTCTTGGGCAGAACAAGCATCGCATTGGGTTCGATAGATACACCACGGGCCTGTTGCTCACCGAGTTCTTGAGGGAGCGTTTCATCGGGAATTGGCCCCGCTGGAGAGCAGTGGCAGCGGCTCCCGCTTTAGGTTCGCTCTTCCTGCGTTGACCTTTGGCGAGATCGCCTCCATGCAGGACAATGCAGACACCCATTCTTCGAATGGGAGTAACGTTGATGCGATCAGGAGGAATCATGAAACCCATGGGAAGACGCGAGTTTATCACCACCGGTCTTGCCGCCGCGGCGGCGGTTGGCCACGCCTTGGGACAATCGGCCCCGTTGGGAGGCAATCCGTCTCGGGAGATGCCTTCGTATCTGAAGGGCTATGAGGCTCTCTGGGCGAAAGACCCGAAGGCCGCGAACGAGAAGTGGTTCCGGGAGGCGCGGCTGGGACTGTTCATGCACTACGGCGTTTCGGTCGTCGCCGAGAGCCACGTGTGGACGATGTACGGCGTGTACTACGACGATCAGGGAAGACGCGCGCAGAGGGCGCCTATGCCCATCGCCGAATACGAGAAACTCGCGCAGAGATTTACCGCAGAGAAGTTCGACGCCGATTTCATCACGGGCTTGGCGTCGGAAGCCGGTTGCCGTTACGTCAACATCACGACGCGTCATCACGATGGCTTCTGCCTGTGGAACAGCGCGAGCGAATCGTTCAATGCGATGAACTCGGCGGCGAAGCGCGACTTGGTCAAGGAGTTGTCCGACGCGTGCGCGAAGAAGGGGCTGGGGTTCCTGCCGTACTGGTCGTTGGGTCGCGACTGGCGTTATCCCGACGCGCCCCCCGAGCAACGGCCGCCTTACGAGAAGTACTTCGGCAAGCCTGATCCCCACTACCCGCCACCAGCCGAGCACGACATCGAGAAATACAATGCCTTCGTGCGGCAGCAGGTCACCGAATTATTGACCGGCTACAAACTGGCCGGCCTTTGGTTCGATGGCGTGGGCGTGGGCAAACAACACAAGGACGAGATGCGGTTGCAGGAATTGTACGACTACGTGCATCGGCTTCAGCCGCATGCCCTCCTGTCATACAAGGGCGGCGTTCTCGGCACCGAAGACTTCATCGCCTGCGAGGGCATGATCGCTTCCAGCGCGGGCGATGCCGCGTTTCAGACGCTCATCAAGCGCGGCGTGCCGCGTGAGGCGTGCTCCAACCTCGGCAAAGGCTGGGGTTACAGCGGCGCCTTTCCGGATCAGACGATTTCCTTCGACCAAGCCTGGAGAATGCTGCGTCGGTGCACGGCGCAGGACGCCAACTGGCTGGCCGACACCGGCCCGCTGCCCGATGGCTCGATCAACCCGCCGCACGCCGCGCTCTACCGACAGCTCGGCGAGCGGATCCGCAAGGAAGGCTATCCACCGCGCGAAGGTCCCCAATACGAAGCGGATAAGAAGGAGATGGAGGAGAAGGCGCGGGAAAAGGCGAATAAGAAGGGCAATCTCGAGACGCCCTGATACGCGTCCGATCCCAACTCAATCCGCCGCCGGGATGGCCAGGAGCCAAACTCCATAACGCTTCGATGGGCAAATCCATGGGCTGGCCAAAAGCCCGCATAGACCAAAGCTACGGAGGACCGACATTATGGAAATCGCGTATCGCACCCTCGGACGCACAGGCGTAAAGGTCTCGCCCCTCTGTCTCGGCACGATGATCTTCGGGCGCGCAACCGAGGAATCCGAGGCGCACCGGATCATCCACCATGCGCTGGATAATGGCATCAACTTCATCGATACGGCCAACGTCTATGGCCGCGGCGTGTCGGAAGAGATCGTCGGGCGCGCCATCAAGGGGCGGCGAACCGAGGTCGTCCTCGCAACTAAGGTTCACAGCAAGATGGGTGAAAGGCCCAACGACGAAGGCAACTCGCGCCGACATATCCTGATGCAGGTCGATGAGAGTCTGCGCCGGCTCGGAACCGACTGGATCGACCTCTACCAACTGCACCGCCCCGACCCGCTGACGCCGCTCGAAGAGCAGATGGACGCGCTCAACGATTGCGTCCGGACTGGGAAGGTGCGCTACCTCGGCGTCTCGCAATTCCCCGCGTGGATGATGTGCGAGATGCTGTGGGTCGCCGACCGGAACCACGGAGCGCCGATTGTATGCGACCAACCGCAATACAATATCCTGAACCGCCAGATCGAACACGAAGTTGCTCCGTTCTGCCTCGCGCACGGCATCGGCGTCATTCCCTACAGCCCTCTGTCCGGCGGCCTGCTCAGTGGCAAATACAAGCGCGGCATCGCCCCGCCGGCGGAGTCCCGCGTCGCGCAAAGGCCCGGCATGGGGCAACGCCTCAGCGAACCCATGTTTGACGTATTGGAGAAACTCGAGGCGCGCGCCCAGGCTTTGGGCAAGACGTTGAGCCAATACGCCATTGCCTGGACGCTGGCGAACCCGGCCGTGACCGCGCCGATCGTCGGTCCGCGGACTTTTGAGCAGTGGCTGGACAACCTCGGCGCGTTGGGGTGGGAGTTTCCCAAGGAAGAAGTGGAGTTCATCGATCAGTTGACCGAGGGAATCCTATCAACGCTTCCGATCAAGATCGCATGATGCAAGGTCAGCCTTGAAAGAACGCGCCGACATTTCAAAAGAGCGTTGTCGGCGGAGGATTCAAAGACTGCCAACGGGAAATGGTCTCTTCACACGTAGCGCAGCCGGGATAGCCGGGAAGCGATCTCCATACTCCGCGACGGGCGAAGCCGCTAGCGCTAAGCGTTGGCTCACAGGGAGGATAGACTGATGCGCACACAATTGACCCGGTGACGCCATGCTATCTCACTCAAGGCACTAACCCTCTGCATTTCTCAAGAGAAGGCGAAAAGGAGAGGCGCATGACTGACACGAATCAAAAGATCAACTGCACACGCCGAAGGTTCATCACGGCAGCGATTCCGGCGACTCTTGTCGGAACATTTGGGTGGTCGGTGTTGGCGCTGGAGAACATCTCAGGCCAAACATCCCGGACCGGCAAGAGGCACGATATCCATGACAAAAAGGAGATTCCTCCGATGCCGACCTATCTGAAAGGGTACGAAAATCTCTATAGGCAGAGCCCCCACGCGGCCGCCATCCAGTGGTTCCGTGACGCGAGATACGGCCTGATGATGCACTTCGGCGTCTATTCGATTGAGGGCTTTGACGCCCGTTACCAGGCAGGGCGGACGCTTAAGCCCTGGTGGGACTTCGATCCGATCTCGGTGAAGGAATACGAAAAGCTGATGGACCGATTCACAATTGAAAACTTCAGCGCGGACAAGATTGCCGATATTGCCGTGGAGGCGGGGATGAAGTATATAACTATCACAGCCAAACACTGTGATGGCTTCTGTCTATGGGACAGCCCGAGCGAGCCCTTCAACAGTATGAATTCCGCGGCCCGGATCGATATTCTCGCCGAACTGGCGCGCGCGTGCAGAGAGCGTAGTCTGGGCTTCTTCCCCTTCTGGGAAGTCGGCTACGACACCCGTCACCCCGACAGTCCTCCGCAGGGGCGCATCGACTTCGACCGTGTCGGTGCGCCGCGGGATCCCTCACTACACTGGGGTAATGATATCGATGTGAGTAGATATGTCGATCACATGTTTGTGCAGATCAGGGAGCTCATGAAGTATGACATAGCCGGGGTCTGGCTGGACGGGTATGGGGTGACCAAGGACAAGGCTGACCTGTTCCGCTTCCAGGAGCTATATGACATGGTCCGCGAGGCAAAGCCGTTTGCGCTCATGATCAACAAGGCTGGGCCGACCGGGACCGAGGATGTCTGCTCTGCGGAGTCTGATCCCCAAGCTCCGGGAATGGACCCGAACTACGACCGCAACATGGCCCAAGGAAAGCCGCTCGAAATCTGCAAGAGCATGGGGCCCGGTTGGGGGTGGGAAGCGCCGGAGCATCGCGTCCATGGGCCGGACCAACCCGGAGCGTGGCCGGCGTCGCGACTGTGGGAAGAACTAAAGAAGTATAACACATTCGGCGTCAACCTTTTGTTGAATTGCGGCCCTCGGGGCGATGGAACACTCGATCCAGAACAGGTGGAGGTCTTGCTTGAGATCGGCGAGCGGATCCGTAAACAAGGCATGCCGAAGGCGTCGGGCGCTGAGAAGGCGAAACTGATTGGGGAGATGGACAGGCATTTTGGAGCGAGCATTCTCCGGAAGATTCATGCGAAGGAGTTCGGCAGGCTTCAGGCGGAGAAGAATCGGTTTGCGGGCAAGACAGACGCGGAATCGAAGGCGAAATACGGGGAACTCATGGCGCAAATGGAGTCCCTGACATCCATGGATGACCCCTCGAACAGAAGACAGGTCGAGGAGTGGAAAGAAGCACATGACACGGCATGGTTCAACGAGTTCATGAAGGCGGAAGGGCGCTGGGGAAGTTCGTGAGGGCGCTGTGGCAATGGCGGAACTGAACGGGCCGCCATGGTAGAAGAGCAGCACGGGAGTAGGGCTAGACGCGCTGGGCTACCAGAAATCCTGCGTGTCGCGCTCGTGGGGCCGTATAGAGCGTTGGCCTGCTTCGACGCGATGTGACCGGCTCTGTCACCCTCTTTCTCTCCGTCCAGAAGGCGAGAATAGCCTCAAAGGTGCGCAAAGGAATCGAGGAACGCCCGCTGATGGCGACTCAGAGGTGCTCAAAGGCTATGAGAGGGGCGACAGAAAGCTGCCTGCTGATGGCGCTTGTGGTGGGCGCTAGCCTCCTGGCCGACGGAACGCAGGTCCCCCAAAGAGAGAGTTTGGCGGGCAACAGCTCGAGAAGCGGAGGACTGAACATGAGAACGCCGGAAGGCGATCTAGCTGATGAAGCGTGGACATCCACAGCGAATGTCGGAACAGCCGGACAGACGACAGCCCCAGCTGAATCGCTGATCCTATGGTATCGACAGCCTGCGACGATGTGGAACGCGGAGGCGTTGCCAGTGGGCAACGGACGATTGGGATGCATGGTGTTCGGCGGCATTGAGACAGAGCGTCTGACGTTGAACGAGGACACCGTCTGGTCCGGCGGTCCAGCGACCGGCTACAGGAATCCCGAAGCTCCGGCCAAGTTGCCAGAACTCCGCCGGCTGCTGTTCGAGGGCAGGTACGCCGAGGCCGAGGATCTCTTTGAGCGCCTGTTTACGCCGTTCGCAGCGGCCCATGGCGAGTGTTTTGGCTCCTCGGTGGTCTTGGGAGACCTGGAGCTTCGGTTTGACGGGTTTCCAGAGGCATCCAATTACCGCAGGGAGCTGGATCTCGACAGCGCCATCGCCGGCGTCCAGTTCGCCTGCGAGGGGACAACCTTCACTCGAGAGGTATTTTCCAGCGCGCCCGATCAGTTGATCGTAATGCGCCTGACTGCCGACCGCCCGGGGCAAGTCACCTTTGCCGCAAAGCTCGCGCGCGTAAGGATTCACTACGCGCGTCGATGGCAGGGATATGCTGGCGATGACTGGCCAGCTTCCGGGCTGTAAAGGGCAGGAAGACGGCTTGCGCGCTATTGCTCGCCTGCGCGTCTGCGTCGAGGGCGGCACGCTCTCCCCGCAGGGCGGCGATACGCTCCGCGTGGAGGGAGCTGACGCGGTTACCCTCCTGGTTGCGGCCGCCACCGACTATCTGCCAAAACCGCCTGCCTTCCGCGGCAATCCATATGAAAAGGTCACCGCCGATCAACTGGCCGCGGCGGCCGGCAAGTCGTATGAGGCGTTGAAAGCGGCGCACCTTGCCGCGCACCAGGAGCTGTTCCGCCGTGTCCGTTTGACCCTGGGGCAATCCAACGTCGAGACGACGAAACTACCGACCGATGAGCGTCTCCAAGAATTCGCCGCCAACCCGCACGATCCCGCACTGATCGAGTTGGCGTTCCAATACGGACGGTATCTGCTGATTTCCAGTTCCCGGCCGGGCGATCAACCGGCCAATCTGCAAGGCATCTGGACCGATGACCGGGTCAAGACGGCGTGGGACGGCGACTATCATCTGGACCTTAACTTGCAGATGAACTACTGGGCGGCGGAGGCCTGCAATCTGCCGGAATGCGTGCTGCCTGTGGTGGACCTGGTGGAATGGATGGTCCCATTTGCGCGCAAAACGGCGAGGGAATGCTATGGGGCGCGAGGATGGATCGCGCACGCCGTGACCAACCCGTTCGGCTACACGTGGCAGGCAGGGACGGACAACCGGTGGGGGCAGCTGCCCGGGTGCGGCGCGTGGGTGATGCAGACCCTTTGGGAACACTATGCCTTTGGCGGTGACAAGGACTACCTGCGCCGGGTCTGGCCGCTGTTCAAAGAGGCGGGCGAGTTCTGGCTCGACTGGCTGGTCCCAGACCCCGCGACCGGCTTGCTGGTCAGCGGGCCCGCGTCTTCGCCTGAAAACCGGTTCGTCGCCCCTGACGGATCCGCACACGGACTTTGCATGGGCCCGACGTTCGACCAGGAATGCGTCTGGGAGTTGTTCACCGAGATTCTCGATGCGGCGCAAGCGCTGGGGATTGATGACGAATATGTCGCGAGGATTCGCGAAGCGCGCGGGAAGCTGCTCGGACCGCGGATTGGCCAGGACGGCAGGTTGCTGGAATGGCCGAAGGAATATCCCGAGGCGGACCCGCGCCACCGCCATCGTTCGCACCTGGTCGCCCTCCATCCGGGCCGGCAGATCACCGTGGAAGGGACGCCCCGGCTGGCGGAAGCGGCGGGACGCTCGCTGGACGCGCGCGGCTTGGGAGGTCCGAGCTGGAGCAAGGTTTGGGATGCGTGCTTTTTCGCCCGGCTGGGCCAAGGCGAGCCGGCGCTGGCCAGGCTGTCCTCCGCTCTCGAACACCAAGCCTTTGCCAACCTGCTGACCAAGGGAGGGAAAGCGTTCCAGATCGACGCCAACTTCGGCCTCACGGCCGCCGTCGCCGAGATGCTGCTGCAAAGCCACCCGGACTCAGACAACCTCAACGCCGAACCCCTGATCCGCCTGTTGCCGGCCTTGCCGACAGAGTGGGCGGAGGGACGCGTCACCGGCCTGCGCGCCCGCGGCGGCTTCACGGTGGACATTCAATGGAAGGAAGGCAAGGTGACGAACTACCGCATCGCCTCCGCCGAATCGCGGTCTGTAAGAGTACGAATCAACGGCGATACCAAGATCGTTAGGTCGGGGAATCTGTGATCGGCCAAGACATTCACGTCTATACCCTGGATCTGCCCGGCGCACACTCCGGTCCGCAGCGGGAGCATATAGCATGAACGGCTTCGGTGTTGCTCTCCGGATGGAGCAGGTGTCCAAGAGGTACCCCGGAACCTTGGCCGTGGATCGCGTGGATTTCGAGGTGCGCGCGGGGGAAGTGCATGCGCTCATGGGCGAAAATGGCGCCGGCAAGTCGACGCTCATGAAAATACTGGCGGGAGCTTTTGATGACTACACCGGGCGAATCTGCATTAGTGGACAGCCCGTGGAACTGCGATCGCCGGCTCAGGCCAGGGAGTATGGAATTGGGATGGTGTGCCAGGAGCTTAGCTTGGCCCGTCCCCTTAGCATTTCTGAAAACCTGCTGATCGGTCGTCTGCCTGTCAGACGCGGCGGATTCGTGGACCGCCAAGCCATGAACGAGGAAGCCCGAAGTGGCTTAGGCCAAGTCGGCCTGGAATATCTCGACCCGGCAACCCGGATCGAGGAAATCAGCCAGCACGAGGCGCAGCTGGTCGAGATCGCCAAAGTGCTCAATCAGAAGCCCTGCATCCTGGTGATGGACGAACCGACATCGGCTCTCTCCTGCGAGGATGTGCGGCGGCTGTTCGATATTATCCGCATGTTGCGCAGGCGCGGGATGGCGATTGTCTATATCTCCCATCACCTTCCGGAGGTCTTCGAGGTCGCGGACCGCGTGACCGTGATGCGCGACGGACGCAAGGTGGCGACAGCAGAGATTTCCGGGATCAATCCACATTCGTTGGCACAGATGATGGTCGGCCAAACGATTGACGAATTCTACCATCAGCGCCAATCCACTCCTGGGGATACGATGCTGAAGGTCGAGCATTTGACACGGTACGGCTTTGTGCATGATGTCAGCTTCAACCTGCGCCGCGGGGAGATCTTAGGTGTAGCCGGATTGGCGGGTTCCGGACGCTCTGAGCTTGCGCGATCGCTGTGCGGACTGGATCCTGCGCATGGGGGACGGGTAACGCTCGACGGGGAATTCCTGCCTCTGGGCGACTATCCGAGAGCGGTTGCCCGGGGACTCGTATACCTAACCGAGGACCGCAAGACTGACGGCGTGTTTCTGCGGTTGCCTGTTGATCAGAACCTGCTTTCCGCTATGACCGCGCTCCATTCCCGGTTTGGCTTCTACCGGAAAAGAAACGATCGCTCCATCGTCGAGGAGCAGATGGTTCGATTGCAGGTGGCCGCCCCCTCGCGGCACACAGAACTGAGCAACTTGTCCGGGGGCAACCAACAGAAAGTCCTTCTGGGCAAATGGCTGGCCCGACGGCCACGCGTTCTGGCGCTGGATGAACCGACGCGTGGGGTGGATATCAGGGCCAAGCAACGGATTCATGAAGCGGTGATCTCCCTGGCCGACGAGGGAACCTCGGTCCTCCTGCTCAGCTCGGACCTGCAGGAGCTGGTGGGCCTTTCGGATCGGGCCATTGTATTGCGAAATGGGCGCCTCATCGGTGAACTGAGCAAGCCGGAGATGACCGAGGGATCGGTCTTGTTGGCGATGAACGGAGAAAATGCTGAGGTTCACTGAGAGTGAGAATGCGTAATCGTTTGGCGCAATTCGAGATACTGGGGATCTACGGGGTAGCGTTGCTGCTTTTGATAGCAGGTCGCCTCGTTTCTGCTGATTTCCTGACGGCCGACAACCTCCTGACGATCTTGAACGCCGTGGCGTTGTTGGGGATCGTGGCCTCCGGCATGGCCTTCGTGACCTATTCCGGCCACATGGCGGACCTGTCATTGCCTTCTGTCATGGCGTTCTCCGGGATCATCACTGTAGCGACGCTGTCCTGGGGGCTTCCGGCGGCCTTGGCGTGCGGCGTGCTGGCGGGACTGCTTATTGGCGCTCTGAACGGATTCGTCGTGGGACGATTCCGAGCCAATCCCATTCTATGGACGCTCGCAGTGGCCTTTTTCATGGAGGGCTTCATGCGTTTTGCCTGGAGCAACAATCAACTGTATCCCGACACCGCCCCCGGATCGCCGGGAGCGGCGTTTGTCTCTATTTTCCGTCGCCAGATCGGACCACTGCCGCTGATCGTGGCGGCGATGCTGGCCATGCTCACACTGGGCCATTTAGTGCTGACGCGGACACGCTTTGGCCGAGAGACGCGCTATGTGGGCGCTTCCCGGGCCGCGGCAAGGACATCGGGCATCAATGTGCGTCGCGTAGTCTTGGTGAGTTTTCTGATCGCAGCTCTTGC
>JAPLSS010000719.1 GCA_026398515.1 Candidatus Sumerlaeota bacterium
GCTTGCTGGGAAATCCAGGCTGATGCCCATGCGTCTGTCAACCCGCCAACTCCTCGACCGCTCGTTCACCGCCGTGGGGCTGTTCTCCATCGCGCTCATGGCGGGGGCGTTGGTCGTCCTTCTGGCGCCGATCGTGGGGCGCGGCGCGGGGGCGTTTGTGTTTCGTGCAACCGTCGAACACCGTCGTTTCCTGCTCGATCGCTTCGAGCGCGGCGATGCGCCGGCGATTCAGGCTCAGACGGAGCAGGTCGCCCAGGCGCGCCGCCCGGTCTATGACCTCTTGCGTCAATTCGAGAAGGATCTGGAGGGATCCCGCGAATTGCGCCGCCAATACGGCAAACCGTTGGGCGAACTGAAGCAGGCGGTGGCAAAACTGCTCGGCCCGGCGCCGGGCGATCCGAGGCCCGTCTTGCCGCGCGACCAATACGGCCAGACGCGCTGGGAGCGGGCGCAGGTCAAGGCGCATGAACTCCTGTACGTCAAAGGGTATGACTATTCCGATCCGACCCGCATGGGGGTGAAAACCGAATCGCCCCGCGCCAACGCGTTCGCCGGGACGTCGCTGGCCCCGCTCTTTCCCTACGTGGAAAGCCATCTGGAAGCGATGCTCCTTCCGCGGTGGACGTTCTATTGGGGCTTCCTGTTCGACGAGCCCGTCGACTCGAACATGCTGGGCGGCATCTGGCCGGCGTTTCTCGGGACGCTCTACCTGACCTTCCTCGCCATGCTCGTGGCCGGGCCGATGGGCCTGGCCGCGGGGATCTACTTCGCCGAATACGCGGGCGCAGGACGATTGGTCTCGATCCTGCGCACGTGCATCGGCACGCTGGCCGGCGTCCCCAGCATCGTGTTTGGTTTGTTTGGGTTGTCGTTCTTTATCAAGACTGTTCACATCTCGGAGTCGAAGAGCGTGCTGGCCGGATCGCTGACCCTGGCCCTGCTCGTGTTGCCCACGGTGATCCGCGCGTCGGAGGAGGCCATTCGCGCCGTGTCCCACGCGTACCGCGAGGCGGCCCTGGCGCTGGGCGCGGGAAAGTGGCGCACGGTCGCCACCGTGGTCCTGCCGGCGGCGCTCTCGGGGATCCTCACGGGGGTGATCATCAGCATGGGCCGGGCCGCGGGCGAGACGGCGCCCATCATCTTCACCGCGGCGGTCAGCCTGGGCAAGGCGCTGCGGCCGTGGGAGATCTTCACGCAACCCACCCCGGCGCTGTCGTGGAACATCTACAACCTTTGCACCGAGCACGAGGCGGTCGAAGAGATCCGGCACGCGCAATACGGGATGGTCCTGACGCTGATCGCACTGGCGTTGGGGCTGAACCTGGCGGCGGTGGTCCTGCGCGCGCGGATCGCCCGGAGATTGAGGGGATAAGGCCCAGGAAAGGACGTGTCCGTTGGCTGAAAACTCAACAGCGCCGCCTCCGCTTCATCCGAGGGCGGCCCTCGCGCCGGCGCCGGCCCGGGCGGCGCCTTTGCCGAGAGCGCCTGAGAGGATCGGCCCCATCGTCGTGGCGGAGGGGTTTTCCGTCCTCTATGGCGCGAAAGCCGCCGTCCGCGAAGTCACGATGAGCGTCGCGGCGGGAAAGGTGACCGCGATCATCGGCCCCAGCGGCTGCGGCAAGAGCACCTTGCTGCGGGCCATCAACCGCATGAACGACCTGATTCCGCGCTGCCGCGTCGAAGGGCGGCTGGCCCTGGAAGGGGTCGACCTCTACGGGCCGAACGTCGACGTGGTGTCGCTGCGCCGGCGCGTTGGGATGGTCTTCCAAAAAGCCAACCCGTTCCCCAAATCGATCTTCGACAACGTGGCCTATGGCCCGCGGATACACGGCCTGAACCATCGGCGCGAACTGGCCGAAACGGTCGAACGCAGCCTGGTCCGGGCGGGGCTGTGGGAGGAGGTCAAGGACCGCCTCGACAAGAGCGCCCTGGGCCTGTCCGGCGGCCAGCAGCAGCGGCTGTGCATCGCGCGGGCGTTGGCCGTCGATCCCGAGATCCTGCTGATGGACGAGCCGGCCTCGGCCCTCGATCCGCGGTCCACCGCGCGGATCGAGGACCTGATCGACGAGCTGCGCGGCGACTATACGATCGTGATCGTGACGCACAACATGCAGCAGGCTTCGCGCGTCTCGGACGACACGGCGTTTCTCTACGAGGGAGCGCTGATCGAGTTCGGGCCGACGCGGCAGTTGTTCACCAACCCCCGCGCCAAACAGACCGAGGACTACATCACCGGGCGGTTCGGATAAAGGAGACGGCGGTGTCCAAACACTTTGAACGCGAAGTCGAGAAACTGAAGCGAAGCCTGCTGGCGTTGAGCGCGGTGGTCGAAGACGCCGTGTGGCTGGCGGTGAAATCGCTCGAAGAGGGCGACGCGGCGCTCGCCTCCCGCGTCATCGACGGCGACGCGCAGGTCGACGAGATGGAGGTCGACATCGAGGAGGAGTGCCTGAAGATCCTCGCGCTCTACCACCCCGTGGCCTTCGATCTGCGGTTCATCGTCGCCGTCCTGAAGATGAACAACGACCTCGAGCGCACGGGCGACCTGGCGGTCAACATCGCCAAACGGGCGCTCGACCTGGCGAAGCGCGACGTCGGGGCGCTGCCGGTCGATTTCCACGACATGGGCGCGAAGGCCAAGGCCATGCTGCGCCGCAGCCTCGATGCGCTGGTCAACCAGGACGTCGATCTGGCCCACGAAATCCGCAAGAACGACGACGAGATGGACGCGATGAACCGCGCGATGACCGAGCGGATCAAGGCTGAAATCCGCCGCCGCCCCGAGAACCTGGAGGCGCTTCTCCTGCTTCTCAACGTCTCGCGCCACCTGGAGCGCATCGCCGACCAATCAACCAACATCGCCGAAGACGTCATCTACTTGGTCCAGGGCCAGATCCGCGAACGTCGCGCAGCAACCCGTCCTTGCCGTATTTCCAGTTGGTCAGCGCGCGGAAAACCGGGCGGCCGTCGGGCAACGCAAACACGGCCTCCTCGTACGAATCGACGTGCCGCGCGTAGTCGGGGAAGAACGAATGGCAGAAGGGCAGATCCCGCGCCATCTCGTCGAGTTTGATCGCTTCCCGGCCCGTGGAATCCTGGCCGCCGAGCGCGCGGATCGTCTCCATGCCCAGCCGCCGCATGTAGCGCCCGGTCCAGCCCATCAGATCGTCGTAGACCTTGGCCGGCTCGCGATAGCGGCTCGCGTAGACGCTGGTGTTGTAGTAGCCGATGCCCGAAACGTCGCACAGAAACTCGTCGCCGGGCTTGGCGCCCCTGAAATACCACGCCGCCACGCCGGGCATGAGATCGAGAATCGCCGGGCCCATCCCCCAGCCGACGGGAAACTGGCCGTGCGCCGGATGCTCGAAATACGGGGCGAAGTAGCCCGCCCACGTCCCCAGGTTGTCCCCGTCCGACATGGTAAGCGCGATGTAGATTTTGTCCTTCTCGACGGGCGGCGGGGCGGCCTTGGCGGGTTGCGTCAGGCGCTCGACTTGCACGCCGCTCATCGCGCAGACGTTGGCCACATGGTCGGTCGGCGTCAGGACCTTGGCGTATTCGCTGAAGAAGCGCACCCCCGGCCCTTCGAGCAGCCCCGCCTCGCCCGCCCCGGGATAGCCGCGAATGCCGATGTTGGGCGGCAGTTGGGCGAAGATTTCGGCCATGACGCGGCGCTCGGCGAAGGAGTCGGCGCCGGGCCGGTCGCCGTCGCCCGCGCCTGAAACCCAGAAAATCAGCGAGCGCATTTCAATATCATAGGAGAGCGCGCCGTTCGACGCGTGCGCCGGATTGAGGCTCATGCAGACGTGATGGTTCAGACGGCCCTTGTACGTGTCCCACACCCAGCGCAGCCCGTCGGCATACCGGGAAAAGCGTCCGCGCAGGTCGACTTTCACCGGGATGCCCAACTCCTGGGCCAACTCCGGCGAGGCGACGATCAGGTCTTCGCACGCGGCGACGTTGCACGCCAGCAGGACGCCTTGGTAAAGCGCCGGGTCGGGAACCACCGCGCCCCGGAACTCGCCGGAGAACCGGTGGAAGAGCGCGCGCCAGTTGCCGGCCGTCTCCCAATCGTCGACGTAGCCGCCTTCCTTGTGCCATTCCAGAAGCGTCAGGTTCTTATCGGTGAAGTTTAACCACAACCGCGGTTGGCGGCGGGCAAGCAGGCCCTGAAGGCCGATGACCGCCAAGCGCTGCTCCGGCGCGAGCGGCCCCATGTCAACCACGAGCATGTGGCGCGCCGGCGCGGGAGATTTGGGGTAGAACGTGCCGTCCCACGGGCGCGGTTCGTTGACGGCCTCGATCTTGTCCGGCAGGGCCGCGGGCGGCTTCTCCTGGTCGAGGCGCGCCAGGAGAGCGGAAAACTCCGGCTCGGCCAGGGCGCCCTTTTCGCGCAGGCACCAGGCCGCGGCGCGCGTGAAGAGCTGGATCGCGGCGTAGTGGGCGGCCTCATTCTCGCCGCCCTCGACGCGCCCGAGCCAGGCATCGCGCGCGCCATGGAAGGCTTGACAGTTATGGCGAATCAACGCCGCGGCGGGCTGTCCGGCGCCTTCCTCGATCACCAGCGGCAAAACTTCGTCTTCCTTCGCCAAGGAACTGGTCCGCAGGAACTGCACGCGCCCCAGCGGATTAAGAAGGTGCTCCGGCCGCAAACCTAGCGGGTTGCCTCCCGCGACCTGGAACGAAGCCCTTTCCGGCGCCGGCCCGGCGAACCCGCCGGCGCCGAGGCCGAAGTCGTCGTGGGCGTAATACCGGTCGTCGTTGCCCAAGTCGGCCCATTCGCCGGGGGGCTGCGGCTTCTTGCCGGCCTTCGCGGCGCTGGCCTTCGGCGGCTCGCACGGATGGCAGAACGGGCAGCCGTTCATCGCCAGGCAGCCGCCGGCGCGATGAAACGCGCGGATGTTCTCAAACGCAGCCAGCGGAAAGCAGTTGCGGTAGGCCATCGCGAGAACGTCGTAGCGGCGCGCGTTGAACGCCTGGGGGTCGGCCAGTTGCGCCGCGTCGAGCGCCTCGGCGGCGATGCTTCGCTCATTGAGCGCGCGCACGAGCTGCGCCGCCGACAGCGCCGGCGCCTTGCCGAACACCGGCAGGCCCGGCTGGACGAGCACGGCGACGCGCGGCTCAGCGGCCGGCGCCACAACAGGCCCCTGCAAGTCAAGCGACAGGACGATTCCGAACGACAGGGCGATCTTGAAAGGCCCCCAATTGCCTTGGTGAAAGACGGACATGTGTCTCGGCTCCTTTGTGAACACCCGCTTCAGGCTGGATCGATCGGAACGGAGCGGAGCGCGTTCTCATTGCTCTCCGGCCAGTTGCAGCGCCTTGGCGATGAGCTCAGGCGAGAGGTGAAACTGCGCCTCGTTGAGAGCGCTCAATAGGGGGCCAACCGCGGGAATGAGACCGAGTCTCTTGCCCCGGATGAGGACCCCTACAGTACCCATGACGCGGGCTCCCAGACGCCTTGCCAAGAGGCGGGCCTCAAGGTCATCGAGGATGACGACGGCGGTTTCGCTCAAGTCGTCAATTCCTTCTCCAGCTCGTCGGGACTGTAGTTGGCGACGGGAATGCCCCGCCGTCCGAGGATCTCCATCAAGGCCGGTTTGGAGTAACCGGCCAGTTCGGCCGCTTGCCCTAATGTCAGGCGGCGGTCCTCCCACAGTTGGATCGCCAGCAACAGACGCGCTTCTTCGGAAGAAACGCGCGGCGGCAGTTCGAGCGTTAGGACGGTCATGATCGCTGCCTTTCTATCCAGGCCAAAGCCGCATCCGCGTTGGCGCTGTGAGCCGGCGCCTCATCGCAGTCGACTGTCTGTGATGGTAAGCCCGGTTCTGGGCGCATTCCACTGAATTCCTCTGTGGAGACCGGCTTCACGCTGGATCGATTTCCAAGGTCGCCGGCTTCGACGCGCTGGCGATGATGCATCCGTTTTCAAATCTCCACCGGTCCGCTCCTTCGACCGACTTGGGCGAACGAGGCGCGACGATCTCGATTTCGGCGGGGCCGAGGAGATCCACGAGTTCGATCGTCAGGCGCCCCGTTTCAGAGGCGCGGACCCGGGCGGCGTTCACGTTGCGCATGCGTGAAACCCAGACTTCGTCCTTCGCCGCCAGGGGCGCGATCACGATCTCGCGCCGCGCGGAGTAAGGATTGCGCATGGGGCCGATGTCCAGCCACTCGCCCTTCTCCGCCGCCGCCGCATTGCGTACCTGCCACCGGGGCGCGGTTTCGCGCACGAGCCACGTCAAACGCCCGGCGCCGCCGGCCCGCGCTTCGAAGACGCCGCG
>JAPLSS010000899.1 GCA_026398515.1 Candidatus Sumerlaeota bacterium
GGCAAGTGGGCCGGCAAGTCGGTCACTCTGCGCTTCATCGCCGATTGCGGGCCGAAGAACAGCTCCACCGCCGATCACTCCGGGTGGGCGGAAGTCGCGCTGGGCGGCGCGGGGGCGCCGTACAAGCGTTCGCCGTACACCCCGGGGCGGATCATGGCGTTCGCCTCCAGCGATCCGACGACGGCGAGTTTCTACTTCCGCGACGCCGGGCCGGCGACGGTCGACCTGACGATCGAGTGCGAAGGGACCGAACCATTGCGCATTTCCGAGTTCACCGTGCACGGCGCCGCCGACGCTCTGGCGCGCGAGTTCGAACACGGGGCGGTGCTCGTCAATCCCTCGATGCGCGACTACGCGTTCGACTTGGCCAAGATCTTCCCGGGCGCGAAGCTCTGTCGCTTCCAGGGAACCGAACTCCAGGACCCGAAGACGAACAACGGCCAGCCGGTGGGCGAGAGCGTGACGCTCGGAGAACGAGACGGGTTGTTTCTGACTAAGGAATAATCCCAGGCCCGGCGGCTCCGCGTCATGGGCCGCGCCACGGGGGAGGTCCGCGGATGGTCAAACTGCTGCACATCGCGGCGAAGAAGCCCGAACCGCGCGCCTGGCCGCCGCTGTTTCAGGAGGCGCTGCGCGCGGTCGGCGAGCTGATCCTTGTCGAAAACGGCGAGGCGATGACGGAATTGGAGCGCGCCGAACGCATTCGCCATTGCGACATCCTGTTGACGTCGTGGGGCGCGGCGATGGTCCCCGAGGAACTGATCGTCGATCGCGGACGCCTGAAGTACATTTGCCACGTGACCGGCACGGTGCGGAAGTTCATCCCGCGGACGATCATCGAGGCCGGCATCCCGGCGACCAACTGGGGCGACACGCCGGCCGGCCGCGTCGCCGAGGGCGCGATGACGTTGCTTCTTACGTTGCTCAAAGACTTGCCGCGCCGCGGGCGCATCATCCGCGAAGGGGGCTGGAGGCCCGACGCCTTGACCCACACGGAGACGCTCGAGGGCCTGCGCGTCGGCGTGTACGGCTTCGGCGCCATCGGACGGCGCTTCGTCGACATGCTGCGGCCGTTCCGCCCGGTCATCCGCATTTTCGACCCCTATGTGGGCGATTTTCCCGCCGACTGCGTCGCGGTCCGCAGCCTGGAGGAGTTGTTCGCCAATTCCGACGTGATCGCGATCCACGCGGGATTGAGCGACGAGACGCGCCATTCGGTGACCGCGGAGTTGTTGGCCAAACTGCCCGATCAAGGGATCGTGATCAATACGGCGCGGGGCGCGATCGTCGACCAGGCGGCCTTGTTCGCCGAACTGGAAAAAGGGCGGTTGCGCGCCGGGTTGGACGTGCTGGAGCCGGACCGCCTCCCCGACGGCCATCCCGCGCGCCAGTGGGAGAACTGCATCCTGACGGCGCACAACCTGCACGCGTTGCACACCTACGGCGACGCGGCGCCGAACCGGCTGGACCTCATGCACGACGTGGCGCTGGACAACATCCGCCGCTTCCTCGCCGGCCAGCCGCTGCGCTTTGTCATGGACGTGGAGCGATACATACGAAGCACGTAACGGTTTTGAAGCCGTCGAACCAACGCTGGCTGTCTAGCCGGTAGTCGTTGTCTTGTTGAACGGGGCGGAAGAACGGCTACCGGCTAGAAAGCCAGCGCTACAAGAAGCCACTGTCTCATCAATCCCCGAAACTCGTCCCGACGCTGCGCGCGGTCTGAATCAACGGCGAATCGCGTGGGACGAGTTTGAGCCCGCGAACCGCGCGGGCGATCGGCACGTCGACGATCCGGTTTCCTCGCAGCGCGACCATGCGGCCGTGCGGCCCGCGGCGACGAGGTCGGCCGCCGCCGCGCCGAAGCGCGTCGCCAGCACGCGGTCGAACGGCGTCGGCGAGCCCCCGCGCTGCAAGTGGCCGAGGATCGTGGCGCGCGTTTCGATGCCGGCGGCCTCCTCGATCTGGCGCTGCAAGACCTGCGAGACCCCGCCCAACCGCACGGGGTCGGCGCTGGTGCGGTCGGTGCGCTCCACGGTCATCTCGCCGCCGACCGGCTTCGCGCCTTCGGAGATGACAATGATGCTGAAGCGCTTGCCCCGCCGGTTGCGTTCCGCGACGACGCGGCAAACTTCCTCCAGACGATAAGGGATTTCCGGCAATAGAAGGATGTCGCCGCCGCCGGCAATGCCCGAATGCAGCGCCAGCCACCCGGCGTAGCGCCCCATCACCTCGACGATCATCACGCGATGGTGCGACATGGCGGTCGTGTGCAGGCGATCGATGGCCTCGGTCGCCACCTGGACCGCGGAATCAAAGCCGAAGGTGAGGTCGGTCTCCATGACGTCGTTGTCGATCGTCTTGGGCACGCCGACCACGGGCAGGCCTTTCTTCGCCAGACCGTTCGCCACCGACAGGGTGCCATCGCCTCCGATGGCGACCAACGCGTCGATCCCCAGTCTGCGCGCCAGCGCGATGCAGCGGTCGCTCATATCTTTCGGTGTCTCGTTCGCCCTTTTGCGCTCGAAGAAGCGGAACGGGTCGTCGCGATTGGACGTGCCGAGAATCGTGCCGCCGACGGTGAGGATGCCGGAGACATCGGGATTGTGAAGCGGACGCCAGCGACCGCGGACCATCCCGAGATAGCCGTCCTCGAAGCCGATGACCTCCATATCGTGGCGGTGCATGGCGGTCTTGGCCACGGCGCGAATGACGGCGTTCAGTCCCGGGCAGTCGCCGCCGCCGGTCAGCATGCCGAGGCGTTTGGGTCGCTTCGCCATTCTCCAGATCTCCTTGGGCTGTTGGGTAGCGTAGGCTTTCCAGCCTGCGCAAGAGCAGCCAATCGTCCTGCCCCTAATCGTCCTGCCTTTGCTTGATTCCGTCTCCCTGCCCGACAACAGGCAGGACGATTCGAGGCAGGACGATTGGCCGGATGAACGGCCACCGGCGGCAAGCGTGCGCCCCTCTAATCGCATCAGCCGTGAAGCAAAGAGCGCAGGCGGGAACGCCTACGCCGCTCCAGAGAGCGTTTCCACCGTGATCTGGTTGTTCGTGTAGATGCAAATGCCGGCGGCGATCTCCAGCGCCCGGCGGGCGATCTCGGCGGCGCCGAGGGTCGAGCAGTCCTTCAGCGCGCGCGCCGCCGCCAGCGCGTACGGCCCGCCCGTTCCGACGGCGGCGATCTGGTCGTCGGGCTCCACCACGTCGCCCGCGCCGGTGATGACGAAGAGCGACTTCAGGTCCCCGGCGATGAGCAGCGCGTCGAGCCGCCGCAGCACGCGGTCGCTTCGCCAGTCCTTGGCCAGTTCCACCGAGGCGCGCGTCAGGTTGCCGTTGTACGCCTTGAGTTTGGCCTCGAGTTTCTCGAACAGGGTCATGGCGTCGGCCGTCGCGCCGGCGAATCCCACCAGGGTCTTGCCGTCGTTCAGGCTGCGGATCTTGCGCGCCTGGGCTTTCAGAACGGTCTGGCCCATGGTGACCTGGCCGTCGCCGGCCACCGCTAGCTCTCCGTTGTGGCGGATCGCCAGGATCGTCGTGCCGTGCAATGCGTCCACGCCGTCGCTCCTTGTTTCACTGGACCGATTTGCCCCAATCATTGCGAACCGGATCAAATCACAGCGCGCCGGTGAAACGCAACGGAAAGGGATGCCGTTCATTGCCGCCGACAGATCCGCAATCGGCCCATCGAGGGTTCGGACGCTGTCGAGAGAGCGTGCGTGCAAGCCCTTTTCATTAACCCCGCGATTCATCGCGGGGTTGGCCGGCCTCATCTGCCCTCATAACCGTTTCAACGGTTTCTCTCTGTTGCGCTTGCTTGTTGGCGACTCCGGGAAACCGTTGAAACGGTTGCCCCCAATATGAGAATTCATCCGCTGGCCCCCTCGATGAATCGAGGGGTTAATGAAAAGGAGGGAGCGATTTCGTCCCATCGCAGACGGCAGAATCCGGGAGCGGCGAACCGCGCGGCCTCATCTGCGCCCTTGATCTATGCCAAGACAAAGGCTGAATATGCGCGAGACGTTTCCTGAGCTTCGACCCAGACGCCGAAAAAGGAACCGCAGGATGCCCACCGCCGACTCCGCCGCGCCGACCGATTTCGTCCGCGCCATTGTCACCGGCGACCTGAAGACCAACAAATGGGGAGGCCGCGTCGCCACGCGCTTCCCGCCCGAGCCGAACGGCTACTTGCACATCGGCCACGCCAAGAGCATCTGCCTGAACTTCGGCATCGCGAAGGAGTTCGGCGGCGTCTGCCACCTGCGCTTCGACGACACCAATCCGAGCAAGGAAGAAGTCGAATACGTCGAATCGATCCAAGAGGACGTGCGCTGGCTCGGCTGGGACTGCGGCGAGCATTTGTATTACGCCTCCGACTACTTCGAACAGCTCTACGAATTTGCCATTCAGTTGATCCGGGCCGGCAAGGCGTACGTGTGCGACCTGAGCGCGGACGAGATTCGCGAATACCGCGGCACGCTCAAAGAGCCGGGGCGCGAAAGCCCCTATCGCAACCGGTCCGT
>JAPLSS010000889.1 GCA_026398515.1 Candidatus Sumerlaeota bacterium
AAGACGCCGCTCACGGCAAGAAACGAACGCACGGGGGATTCTCTGCCGGTCCGCGACGGCGGATTTGTCGCGCGGGTGGGGGGACGCGACTACACGTATGTGACCTTGACGCCCTAAGCCTTGGAGCGCCCGAACGCGCCATCCTTCTTGACAAACCCGTGTTCGGTCCGCATGGTCTTCCAGCGCATCTGATCTCTCCGCATTGTCAAACGAATGCCGCTTGCGCGGCGTGGGTGATCGCCTATTCCCGGAGGTCCATCATGTCTCAGAGGGTCTTGCGAGTTGGAATGATCGGCGGCGGGGGAGGGGCGTTCATCGCCCAGCCGCATCAGAAGGCCATTCACTTCGACGGCACGCGCCGCGTGGTGTGCGCCGCGTTGCACCCCGATCCCGCCGTCGCCATGCGCGAAGCCGAGAACTGGCCGTATCCCATCCAGGGCTACAAAAACTACGACGAGATGATCGCCGACCAGGCGAAGAAGCCGCTTGGCGACCGCGTCGATTACGTGCTGATCGTCACGCCGAACCACGTGCACTTCGACCCCGCGCACAAATGCATCCAGGCCGGCTTTCCGGTTTTCTGTGAGAAGCCGCTGACGGTCACGCTCGAGGAGGCCGACAAACTCGTCGCCGCGGTCAAGGCGAAGAAGGTCCCGTTCGGCGTCGCCCACACCTACCTCGGCCATTGGACCAGCCGCTTCTCGCG
Organism: Candidatus Sumerlaeota bacterium; assembly: GCA_026398515.1. Classification (GTDB taxonomy): domain Bacteria; phylum Sumerlaeota; class Sumerlaeia; order JAPLSS01; family JAPLSS01; genus JAPLSS01. The sequence continues at coordinate 707 of JAPLSS010000889.1, forward strand.
CCACATCGTCCGCTCCGGCCTGCTCGGCGACGTCCGCTGGGTTGATTCGTATTACCTGCAAGGTTGGCTGGCCACTCGCTTCGAAGACACCGGCAACATGCAGGCCGTCTGGCGGGTCGATCCAAAACAAGCCGGCGCCAGCGGCTGCGGCGGCGACATCGGGACCCACGCGCTCATGCAGTTGCGGTACGTGACGGGACTGGAAGTGAAACGCCTGATGGCGCACCTGGAAATCTACGCGCCGGGCCGCAAACTGGATGATCACTTCACCGTCTACTGCCAGCTCTCCAACGGGAGCAAGGCGCTGGTGCGCGCGTCGCAGATCGCCATCGGCCACAAGAACGACCTGGGCATCGAGGTCAACGGGACCAAGGGCTCGCTGGTCTGGCAGCAGGAGTTCCCCGAGCAGGTGACGATCAAATTGCCCGGCCAGCCCGACCGCGTCTATTTCCGCGGCGCCGTTTCGGCCAACGACGGGTTCCTCAAGGACCTGCCGGCGGACCTGATGGCCGAGCCGACGATTCCCTCTGGCCATCCCGAAGCCTTCCACGACGCCTTCGCGCGGCTGCACCGCTGCTTCGAGCAGGACGTGCGCGCCTACAACGACAAGAAGCCGTTCGCTTGCGACGGCGCGAAGTACGCGAACGTCGACGACGGGCGCATGGGCATCGCCTTCATCCAGGCCGCGGTCGAAAGCAGCAACAAGGGCGGCGTGTGGGTCGAGATGTAGGAATTGTCGATTGCCGAATGTCGATTGCCGATTGAAACGATGAAGATGATCCGCCGCAAGGAACGCAGAGAGCGCAAAGAGTAGAGACCCGGATCTTTGCGCTCTTTGCGTTCTATGCGGCTGATTTCGCACTCGAAAATCCAAAATCGAAAATCCCAACAACCATGATCATCCGCACTCACGCTTACGCCCGCGCCGGCTTGATCGGCAATCCGTCCGACGGCTACTTCGGCAAGACCATCAGCATCATCATCAAGAACTACTCGGCCGAAGCCACGTTGTATGAGACGCCGCATCTCACCATCATTCCGGCCAAGCAGGACTTGTTGCAGTATGATTCGATGGATCATCTCGCCTCCGACATCGCCACCTACGGCTACTATGGCGGCGTGCGGTTGGTGAAGGCCGCCATCAAGCGCTTCCGCGACTGGTGCCGCGAGAATTCCTTCGAACTCGACGCGCGCAATTTCTCCATCGAATACAAGACCACCATCCCGCAACGCGTCGGGTTGGCCGGCTCCAGCGCGATCATCACCGCCGTCCTGCGCGCGCTGATGGCTTTCTTCGGCGTCACCATTCCCAATCACCAGTTGGCCAACCTCGCCTTGTCCGTGGAGACGGACGAGTTGGGGCTGCCCGCCGGCTTGCAGGACCGCGTCATCCAGGCTTACGAGGGCTGCGTCTACATGGACTTCCACCGCGAGTTGATGGAGAAGCGCGGCTACGGCGAATACCAGCGGCTCGATCCCGCCATGCTGACGCCGCTGTATGTCGCCTCGCTGGACAAACTCGCGGAAGGCACCGAGGTCTTCCACTCCAACATCCGCGCGCGCTGGGAGGCGGGCGATCCGCAGGTGGTCGAGGCGATGAAGACGTTCGCGGGGTTCGCCGACGAGGTGCGCGATTTGTTGCAGGCGGGGCGGGGGAGGGAAATCGGCCCGGTTCTCAACCGCAACTTCGACTTGCGCGCGTCGATTTACCGGATCAGCGATCAGAACCTCGAGATG
>JAPLSS010001010.1 GCA_026398515.1 Candidatus Sumerlaeota bacterium
GGCGACGCAATCGTCGATGAGCAGCGAGAGGAAGGGCACGGGGATGTGTCGGGCGAACAGCCGATCGATGATGTTGTTGCCCGCGATCTTGATGTCGGCGAAATGGCGGACTTGTTTCTCAAAGGCCTCGAACAGCTCGTCGAACGTCGCGAAGGTTCGGGGATCCCCGGTTGTCAGGCCGATTGGCCTGCCGGTTCGCGGATCGAATCCGTTGCGCAGCGTGATCTCCAGAATCTTGGGAAGATTGAAGTACCCCGTGAGGATATACGCCTCTTTGCCGAAGGCGCCGCTTTCCACGCAGCCGCTGGCGCCGCCGTTTCGCGCGTCTTCGAGCGACTTCCCCTGGCGGACGAGCTCCTGGACAATCGCCTCGGTGTTGAACAACGAGGGCTGGCCAAATCCCGTGCGGATCACCTTCACCGCCCGCTCGATGAAACGATCCGGATTCTCCCGGCTCAGCTGGACCATGGAGCTGGGCTGCACCATCCGCATTTCCTCGATCACGTCGAGGATCAGATAAGAGAGTTCGTTCGACGCGTCGGTCCCGTCCGCCTTCACCCCGCCGAGGTTGATCAAGGCGAAGTCGGTGTAGGTCCCGCTTTCCTGCGCCGTGACGCCGACCTTGGGCGGGGCGGGATGATTGTGGAACTTGATCCAGAACGCCTGGAGCAACTCCCGCGCGCCCTCTTCAGTCAGCGCGCCCGAGTCGATGTCCTGCCGGTAGAACGGATACAAATGCTGGTCGAGCCGGCCGGGATTGAACGAGTCCCACGGATTGATCTCCGTGATCACGCCCACGTGCACAAACCAATAGCTTTGGAGCGCTTCCCAAAAGGTTCGAGGGGCATGCGCCGGGACGCGGTCGCAGATCTCCGCCATCCGGGCGAGTTCCTCTTTTCGCCGCGCGTCCGTTTCCGCGCGCGCAAGCTCGGCGAGTTTCTCCGCGTGGCGCTTGGCGAAAAGGATGATCGCATCGGCGGCGATCTCCATCGCCTCGAGTTCGTCCCTCTTGTCCAGCGCCTCGGGGTCGTTGTAGAAGTCCAGGGCCTCGATGGCGCGGCGAACCTCCTCCTTGAGATCGAGAAAGCCCTTCTTGAAGATCTTGTCGCCCAGCGCCGTGTGGCCCGGGCCGCGCTGTTCCTGGAACTCGCTGAACAGGCCGGCCTCATAGGCCGCTTTCCATTCGCCGGACATCTCGCGAAAGATGCGTTCGCGCTGCGAGCGCCCCTTCCAAAATGGAATGACCACGTTCCGGTAAGTCTCGCGCGTTTCGTCATTCACGCGATAACTAATCTTCTCCCGGGAATGGAGAACCTCCAAATCCTCTAGCGAGTGAATGCACACCTCGGGATAGGTTGGCGTGGCGAGGGGCGCGGGGCCGCGCTCTCCGACGATGAGTTCCCCCTCGCCGATGTAGATGGCTTTGCGCTCCAGCAGATATTTGAAAGCCAGCGCCCGCACGACCGGCGTCGAAGCCGCTTGGGCTGCGTCACTCTTATAAAATTCCGTCAGCAGCGCGGCGCGCTCCGCCGAGATGGAAGGCTTCGTATTGAGCGTCAGTTCCCGAAGCCTGCGGATTCTCTCGTTCATCACTTCCCCCATTCGCCCCCGCCTTCACAGCGACTCCCTCTATCGCGCCGCCGCCCGACGGCTTATGCTCCATGCCCCGCCGGCTTGCGTCAAGTTCTCGCAGCCTGACTCCTTCCGCCGGAGGCGGCGACGGTCTAACGGCGCGACGGTGGGAGGAAGCGCCATGCCCAGATGAAGCCGTCAAGAGAGAGTGAAACATGAACAAGCTGGACGGGGTTTGACAGTCGTTACACAGTCCTGTGACTTGCACGAAAGGCGACCATCGATGAACCAGGTTCCCGCGTTCCGGATGCGGCCGGCGGCGTTGAGCCGAGTCAGGATCGAAGGCGGCTTTTGGGGCGCCCGAATGGAAACCAATCGCTCGGTCACGCTGGCCCTCGAATACGACCAACTGAAGAAGACGGGCCGGATCGATCAGTTCAAAATGCGCTGGCGGCCGGGGATGGCGCCGGTCCCTCACAAGTTCTGGACGGCGCAGACGGCAAAGTGGATCGAGGCCGCCGCTTACAGTCTGATCCATCACCCCGATCCCGCGCTGGAACGCCGGCTGGACCGCCTGATCGGCGAGATGGCGCGGCGCGTTCCCAGTCCGTCCCGCTGACCGCCGTGCCCTATTGCCTTTGGAACAACCGTGGCGACGGAGAAATGCTCGTCTGGGTTCGGGAAGACTGATGATCGCCGCGAGACCGGCGACAGGGCCATGAGGCCGTCAGGTCGAACATGGAGGAACCTGACGTTCGCCGGGGAGGGCCGTGAAGAAGAGGATTGTCGTCCCCTCTCCCTTGCCCAGGGCAAGCGCATCAGGGCGCATCGCCGGAGGGGGCCGCCGGAGAAGCGAGATAGCGCGACCGGAATTCATCAATGCCGATCTCGCCGAGTCCCAGAATGCGCATCAACTCGCCGGTATCCGAAAAGTCCAGTCTCTTCGCGGGATCGTAATAAGCAAACGCCGCCTTCCACACGGGGCCGAACACCGGATGTCCCGCCGCCGCCTTGGCGAATTCCTCATTGCCGTTGCGCATATTCAAGTATCTGTTGGCGTCCGCGATGCGAATGTAGTCAGTGTTGTCTTTCGTATAGGCCAGAGCGTCGGGGGTCGTCTTATTCTCGTTCCAGTTGCTGTGTTGGACGACGTGAATTCGATTGACCGTGTCGACCTGGGGCAGCGTCGCACGGATGCGTTTGACCACCTCAGCCGTCAGATCGGATTGGCCGCCCTCCTTGACCCACACATCGCCGCCGGCCTGCAAGACGCGCCCCCACTGTTCGGTCATCTTCGCCAAAGCGCCTTCTTTGTCGGTGTGCGCCGCCAGCCAGCCCCCCTTGCCCCAAGCGGCGTCCATGACCGCATCGGATTCCGGCCGGAAGGTGTCTTTGTTGATCCCATAGGCGCCGGAGACCGGCAGAACGTGCTCTTTGATCCAACCGGCGCCGAACATGGACTCAAGAATTGTCCGGTCGGCCGCCGCGCTGTGCCCGTCATCCTTGTCGGGAGCATGATCGTAGTGCAGGGCGATCAGGTCCTTCTGAGGATTGAGGACGAGGGTGTTTGTGGTTGCGGGATGTGCGGCTATGCCACACAGGCAGAATAGGAAGAGCACGGATGCGGCGACTGCAGGTTTCATGATCGTTGCCTCCAGGCGGAAGATAAGGCGGTGTCACGGTGAGCTGCGAAAAGAACGCCACCGGCGAGGCGCGGTAGGCGCGACGAAACGTCAGCGCCATCTTCTTGAACCGATCGAGATGCGGCATCCGAACCCCCAGATGCGTTCCATAGAAGGCGTATCGGAAACACATGGGAATAGGCGTTTTGAATGGCGTGAGCTGCCAGTCCGCGCATTCTCACGTTTCCGATTATATTGCGCGGGCTGGCAGCCCACGCCACTCAAAACGCCTATTTTCGCGGCACGACAAACCGGATGTTCTTCGCGCCGCTGAGTGTTTTGAATTTTTCATCGCCTCTTGGAAGGGGCAAAACACTCACTCGCTTTGGGAACAACCTGGCATCGTTCCGCCCAGGCGCGCCATCGCGCGGCGAGCGCTTCGACAATCTCCGGGCAATCCAGCGCGCGATCATGCCGCTCCGTGCGATCGGCCTCGATGTCG
>JAPLSS010000477.1 GCA_026398515.1 Candidatus Sumerlaeota bacterium
ACAGTGGCCGATTCCGCCCTCCCCCGGATCGCGCTCGGCCGGCGCCGCGTCACGCGGCTGATCGCCGGCTACAACCCCGTCGGCGGCTTCTCGCACGCCACCCCGACCCTGTCGAATTACATGCGCTCCTACTTCACCGTCGAACGCACGCTGGAGTTTCTCCAACATTGCGAGGCCTTGGGCATCAATACGTTTCAATTCGATCTAAGCGGGAAAACCCGGCAGGTTCTCGACCGGCTATGGGCCGCGGACAGCGACTTGCAGTTCATCTGTCTGCACTCCGAGCGGGCCAAGGACGCCTCGCTCGAAGACGTGATGAACTACAAGGCGATCGCCGTCGTGCATCATGGCGGCGTGACGGACTCGCTCTTTCGCGACGGCAAGGCCCAGCAGGTGCATGATTTCGTCAAGAAGGTTCATGATCGCGGGGCGCTGGCCGGCGTGTCGACCCACAATCCCGCCAACGTCGCGCGGATGGCCGACGAAGGCTGGGAGAACGATTTGTTCATGACCTGCTTCTACAACGTCGCCCGCACGCGCGACGAGATGAAGCAGGAACTGGGGCTGGCCACGGTCGGCGAACCGTTTATTGACACCGACCCGGACAAGATGACCGCGGTCATCCGCCAGGTCGACAAGCCGTGCCTGGCGTTCAAAATCCTCGCCGCCGGCCGCCGCTGCGCGAACCAGAAGTCCGTCTCGGACGCGTTTCAATACGCCTTTCACAACATCAAGACAACCGACGCGGTCATCGTCGGCATGTTCCCCGTCGACAAGGACGAAGTGGCGGAGAACGTCCAATTGGCGAAGCAGTTCGGGGCGGCCTGACGCAGAAGAACGGCAACCAGATTCGAATCATCCAACGTGTGGCGCCCGGGAGCAGGCGGCCGGGTCCGCGACAGCGAAGGGCAAAGGGCCGCGGACCCATTCAGCGAGGAGAACGACCATGCCACGCGATTTGACCAACGATCCGGTGCGGTTAGGGATTCTGGGGTGCGGCAGCTTCATGCAGCGGCGGATTCTGACGGCGGCGCCGGAGACGCCGGCGGTCCGCGTGGTCAACCTGCAAAAGCGCGACGCGAAACAAGCCGCCGCGGTCGCCAGCCAGTTCGGCGTGCCGCGCTTCTCGACGACGCGCGAAGAGTTGCTGGCCGATCGCGAAGTCGAAGCCGTCTTCATCGGCACGCCGAATGCGCTTCATGAAGAAGACGCGCTGGCCTGCGCCGCCGCGGGTAAACACGTCCTGTGCGAAAAGCCCATGGCCCTGACGCCGGCGGCGATGGAGCGCATGATCGCGGCCTTCGTCAGCCGAGGGCTTCGCCTGAACGTCGGCCATTGCCTGCGCTTCAAACCGGCGGCCGTGCGCGCGCGCAAAATGCGGCAAGGCGGCGAACTGGGCGAGTTGCGGGCCGTGCGCGGCTTCTATTCGTTCCCGCTGGGAAACGCGCCGCAATGGCGGACGGACTGGGCGATGGGCGGCGGCGCGTTGCGGGACCTGGGCGTCCACATCATCGACTTCATGCGGTTCGTTTCGGGGCAGAATATTGTGTCCGTTTCGGCGATGGCCGACTCGGCGTTCGCGCCCGAGGCGGGACGCGCCGATCGAACGTTGCGCGCCCTGATGCGGCTGGAGTCCGGCGCGATGGCCGAACTGTCCGTCTCCTACGATGAGCCGTTTCTCAACGGATTCGAGATCGTCGGCGTCACGAGCGCGCTGATCGGATGGCGCTCCTACCGGCAGTCGTACGAGCCCGGCGAGACATTGCGGCACGTGCAGGACGAAAGCGTCGCCGAGCTGCGTCTGCCCGCCGCCAACGTGTACGCCGACGAACTCATGCACTTCGCCCGCGTGCTGGCCGGGCAGGAGACATCCAGCCTCGAAGCCGCCGAAGCCTTGGCCGCCGGGCGGGTCATAGAGGCCATCTACCAGTCCGTGAAAGACAGGAAAGAATGCATGGTGCAATCATAAGGATGCACGGAGTATCCCCCTGTTGTGGGGCAGGCGCATCCGGCGATGACGGGCGCAGACGAGACGAGCGTGAGCGAGTCGAGTCGCGCTGACCTGCTTGCGGACTTCACTTCTCTCCCTTCGGCCGCGCGATGTCGAAACAGTCATAGAGCGCATTGTAACCTATGTTGGGGTCGTCTCCTGCTTGCCGCGTGATGAAGAGATAGTTGAACGCAATCTCGTCGGGATGCGCCGCTTCATACTCACAATACCACTGAAAGAACAGCCGCGCCGTTCCGCCCCCGCGGTCCGCCCGCCGGCCGATCTCGATCCCGACCTGGCATGTGGGATTGGCTTTCTTGATCTGCGTGAGGAACTTGTGGACGCGGTCGATCGATTCGGCGTGGCCCTCCGAGTGATCCTCGTAGATCCAACGTTCCGCTTGGATGATGAAAAGATCGGCGTTCTTCGCCCGCGCATCGACTTGCTCCGGCGAATCGCGCAACAACATCTCGCCCGTTGGCGCGGTGGCGGTCTTCTTCCCCTTGGCGCGATACTCCGCGGCCATCTTCGCGACATCCGCGCCTGTCGCCTGCTCGCTCAGCGAGACGTATTCGATCCGGGCCATCACCTTCTCGGGAATCGACTCCATCGTTTCGCCGCCGGCGGGGGCCGAAGCGCGCGGCGGGCGCTCGGGCCGACTGGCGGGCCCGGAAGCCGGACGCTCTCCCCGCGTCCGCGGCGGACGCGCCGCGCGCTCTTCCGGCGACAAGCGTTCGCCGGGGCGAGCGCGTTCCGGCTGAGTTCGCTGCGAGGCGGCGGCGCCGGCCTGTTCCCCCGGCCCGGCGGCGGCGCGGGGCTCACGCGGGGGCCGTTCCGCCGCCGCCCCTTCCGGCCGGGCCGGCGCGCCGCCCAATTGCCCGATGATGTGCCCGTGTTGGATGGCCAGAATCGAATCGCCATCGCGCGCGCCCATCTTGGCCAAGTCGATGTCCTTCGCCCGCTCGTTCCACAACTCCACCAGGTCGGGCGTCACATTCAGTCCGATCGGCCGCTCGCAAACGGTTTTCAGGATGGCGGGGTCGAGGCCCTGAACGATCTCCTCTTTGGTCATCCTTTTCGGCGCCGCCTCGCCCGCCGCGGCCATCAGTTGCGCGGACAGCCAGACCGTCGCCAAAGCACAGAACATCGTGAGCGCGCGCATTGCCGTCTCTCCTTCGTAATATGTGTTCGGGGACGACTGCCCGTCCCTCTACTCCATCTGCAACGCCACCAGATGCCCGCCCATATCCGCTACATACACTCTCTCCTCGTCGGCCGCCGGCGAGGCGAAAACGTACAATCCGGGCAGGGCTCGCCACTGCGCCTCCAGAGCTCCCGTATCGCTATTTACCGCCGACAGCGTTCCCGTGTTCGACACTGTCCAGACCCGCCCCTGCGCTTCGACGGATGGCGCAGGCGCGACGCCGGTCGGAACGGCGGCGGTCCAGACCACGCTGCCGTCGCTTCGCCGTTTGCTGATGCGATTGTCGGTGTGCCGCACATAAACAAATTGCCCATCCGCGGACGGGGCCACGGCGACGCAGTGCGGCTCCGCCAACGTCTCTTCTCCCGTCTGGGCATTCATCACGGTTAGATAATCCGCGCGATCGGCGATAAGTAACTGACCCGCAAGAAAGACTGGGCCGCAGTCCGCGGGACTATAATAGCGATTCAGCGTCTTCTTTTGTATGCTTCCATGGCTCGGCTTCCTCCATTGCATCTTCCCATCGGCCTCGTTAATGGCATACACATAGCCGTCCCATGCGCCGGCGAAAACCGCTCCGCCGCCGGCGCAGACCGGCGATTCCACGGCGTATTGGGGCTTCTTGCATCGCCACAGCACCGAGCCGGAGGCCGGATCCACCGCCACAATCTCGCCGCGGTTCGTGGCGCAGATCACTCGTCCCTCGCTCAGAATGGGAGAGGAGTAGATGGCGCTTCCCAGATCGCGCTTCCACAACAGGCCTTCGGCGTTCACGGCGCGCAGGAAACCATCCGACGAACCAAAACTCACAATCGTCGAATCCCCTCCACTCACCTTGTACACCAAGGGCCTCGACCGGACCTCTCCGTCGCCTCCCCCCTCGCGCCGGCGAATCTCTCCGGTTGCCGCATCGATGGCATTGAGCGAGCCGCTGTTTGCGCCCACGTAGAGAATCCCATTGTCGACGATGGGCGTGGATTGGATAGAGCCCGGCAATTGCCGCATCCACGCGACGCGAAGCCCTCCGCCGTTGACCCAGAAACACACCGTCTTATGCGCTGTATTCTCATGCGCGTCGGCGAATGCGAAGCGGACGGTGTGCGCTCCCGGCACCAGCCCTTCGCGGGATACAGACGCTTTCCACGAGCCGCCCTCCGGCCGGATTCCCGGCAATCGCTTGCCGTCCAACGCAAGAGTGGTTGACGTGATGGCGGCCTGTCCCGCCAGACGAAGGGTCCATTCCAGAGGCCTCCCGTCCTCAAAGACCGTGCCATCCGCCGGGGAAACGGACTCGATCTGCAGCGACGGCGCATGTTGCGGCAGAGGCTTCGAAAGCAGGGGGAGTCTCTTGGGATTCGGCGCCAGCAACTGGTGGGATACATACAGCACATCATCCCTCACCGCGACGACGCTGAAGCCGGGCGTCTTGCCGAAGGTGCTGCCGCCGCTGACGGAATCCAGTCCATCCACGTTGAACACTCGATGGTTGTGCGTGTGTCCAACCAACATCAGCGCGACGTTGCGCGTGTGAAGCATCTCGAGCAGGCGCGCCGTGTCATAGTCGCTGGCGAATTCCTTGCCATCCAGCGGGTGGTGAAGAAAAACGAACAGCGGTTGGTCCACGGGCGAGCGCTTCAACTCAGCGTCCAGCCAGACCAGCCCCTCCTGCGCGATGGACGGGCGCGGATCTTGGGGGGTGGCGGAATCCCAGCCGATGAACTTGACGCCATACTTCTCGAACGCGTAGAAGGGGCTGCCGGTCAGTTGGCGCAGCCGCGGGCGCCCGCAGTTCCATGTATTGTCATGATTGCCCAGTTCATGATAGACGGGGAAGGGGATATCCTTCCAAAGGCCCAGGTATCCCTCCCATGCCCCGGCGCCCCCGCCATATTCGTTGACATCGCCGGTGACGATCGCGAATGAAGGCTTCGGAACGGTCACTTGATACGCGTTCAGTTGGATGGGCGCGGTGACAGGCAGTTTGCTCAGGGTTTCACGAGTCTCCTCGGCGGCAAACGGGAAGTGGACGTCCGACAGGTGAAGCAGCGTGAAGTCCTCAACCGCCCAGAGCGCCGCCGGAGGCCACACGGCGGCAAGACAGGCGATCACTACGCGAAAAAACCACAAGATCTGTCTCGGATTCATATCTCTTCCTGCCTCATTGCATTGTCTTGAGAGCCGCCTTCTCCACGCTGTCCAGATTGAGGTCATTCGCGGACCTGGGGAAGTCATACGGCGTTAGCCACCATTCTTCCGTGAACAAGGCCGATTGCCCCGGGCGAAGATTCTCGTTTGGCCCGATCGGCTCCAACTCGCAGAAGGCCGACACATAATAGATGCATATCGGGGCTGCCGAAAGATCATTGTAATGCCGATCCGCATAGACCGGGAACCGTTTCACAAACATCAGGTCATTCTTCATGAGGTAACAAAACCAACCGGCGCGTGAATCCATGGTCAGCTTGGGGAAGCGCGGGAGGCCAAGAATCTCCAGATACCGACCGCGCATCCGGACGTTTGCGTCCTCCGGGCGGAAATCCAGAACCTGATTGGGCTCGTACATCACATAGCCGTTGGGGAAGCGGCGGTCCGAAGTGAGCGGGATGACGCAAATGCCCCCGGGCTGCGCAAGGGTGCGGCTCCAGTGGCACCATGGCTTGGTTTCCTGCGAGACGTTGCGGATTGTTTGCGTGCACGAAAGATGCGAGGTTTCGGAATCGAGCCTAAAATCCCGAATCAACTGAACGCCGGTCGGCCCGTCCTCGACGCTGGTCAGGCGCGCCGAACGTGGGCCGGTGATTTCGGCTTGCCACGGCCCGGCCCACAGGGCGGGATGGGGCGGGATCGCGTGTTCCGGGCCAATGTCGAACCGGCCCCCCGTGGGGCCAGGCCCGGGCGTTTGCGGATCGCATATGGCGCCGTTTTGCGCGGGATCCAGGTAGATGGCGTTCTTTCCCTTCCAGGAGTATTCCAGAACGCGTCCTCCGCAGTGCGGGCCGAGAATCACACGCGCATGCTTGTTTTCCAGCTGGATACAGTTGGAATACCCGTAGGCGTCAACGTGGCGCGCTCCCGAAACGTCTTCCGCGCCGGCGGCGTTTGCGAAGCCGCACGGCAAAGCCGGCGCCGCCAGCAGCGTCAGGCAGATTGAGCAATCTCGAATGCGCATCACGGCAGTCCCTCCCCAGAAATTTACCCTAGCCAATCACTTCTCCACCGGCACAACAATGCCACGCATGATCACATTCTGGCAAAGCGCAAACACGATAAACGTCGGAACCGCGGCAACCACCAGCGAGGCATAAACGATGGCCTGGTGCGACGTGCTCTGCAATTGATAGAGCCAAACCATCAGCGTCCACATCTTCTGGTCCGGTATAATAATCAAGGCCATCATGAACGCGCTATAGGCTTGAATAAACGCCTGCAACGCAATGACGGCGAGAATCGGTTTCGACAGGCTCATGGCGATGGCCCAGAACTTCGTCCATTCGCCCGCCCCATCGATTTCCGCCGACTCATAGAGCTCCCGCGGCAAACTGTCAAAGAATCCCTTCAAGAGGAAGATCGAAAAACCGTTCGCCATGGAGGGCAAGACCAGCGCGGCGAAGGTGTTGAGCAGACTCACCGTGGAATGGCCTTCAGACAAAGCCGGCACGGCCCATGCCCCCACTGCGATAGCCCCGCCCAAGGCCAGCGTCATGCGCAACGCTTCCGGCCAGCGACGCGCCCAATTAGCCAAACTCCACAGGATCGCGCCAAAGGCCGCGCCAGCGCCGAGCAACGGCCAGAGCGGAAACCGTTTCATCAGAAGAAACGCCGGAATCATGGTCACCTCGCCGGGGAAGGCCATGGTGCCCATGCAGAACAGCAGTATCTTGTAGGCGCTCGGCGGATTGTACCGGCTGAGCGCATACGCCGCCAAAGGATTGACGACGAGCGCGGCGCCGATGGCCAGCACGCAATAGATCACCGTGTTCAGGAATCCGCGGCCGTGGAGCAAAACATACTGCAAAACAAGAAGGTAGTTTCGGAAGGTGAATTCGCGGCGCAGCTCGCTCTTGTGCGCCATGGCGTCGTGGTAATCCGCCGCCGCGATGGGCAGCGCGACCGGCTCCACCGTCTCCGATGGAACGCCGCGGCGCGCCGCCAGGAACTCTTCAAACGCTTGCCGCGGGCCAAACACGCTGATGCCCTCGATGGGGCAGGCCTCACGATCGCGGATGAATAAGTCCCAATCGGCCTGATCCAACGGCGAAGCCGGCGCCTCCGTGGGGAACGAGATGTCATCAAACGAGCGATGCGACGCGCCGTGCTTGTCATTATAGGAGGCAATGTCGCTGTATTGGCGAGACAAGGCGGCGCGGTACGCGTCGGCCAAAGATAAGTCCAGCCGAATGCAATCCAGCCGCATTTCTCCGCGCACGAACTCCTCCCAGTCGCGCCGCTCCAACTCATTCTCGGGCGCCTGGCGGGCCAGATGGATTTCCTGATAGTCGGCATAGCGCGTCTGATGCTTTTCGTTATATGTGTCGATCGAAGAAGAATATCGCGGAACCAGGAATGTCTTCCAATATCGCCCGTCGAGGTTCAGGATCATGCGGTCCTCGATGGGGCGCGACTCGGCAAACTCCCAGAACGCTCCAGCATAGCCCGTTCGCTGGTCCGGGAAACGCAATTGTCGCTCCGGCAAGGGCTGCACGGCGAACCAACTGCGGATCGGGACCGCCAGTTCGCGATCCAACCGATCCAAATCGCCACGATACCGTTGGCGGAGCCGATCCCGAAACAACCGCGCATTGATCGGGAACAGCCGCCCGCCCGTCGTGTGGCCCAGGAACCACCAACGGCATTGCGGACGCCATTCGAGGAACTCCGCGAGATAAGTCGATTCCTCTGGCGCCGGCGGCTGAATCGCCTGCCAGCTGCCCACCGGCCTCCCCCAGGCCTGCTCGACCCGGTCAATTAGCACATTATACTTCGATTCCACGTACTTCTGAAACAGGACAAGATCATCGAACCAGTACTCAGGATACGGGCGCACATCCATCGAATCGGCTTCGCTCTTTACCGAGCCGGCCAGCATGATCAGAAACGGATAGATCATCGTCGCCGCGCCCAGCAGCAACACGGCATACATGGCCGCGTACAAGAGCCGGACCTTCCAATTCCGCGATCCGATGCGACTAATAATCGGCATATGTCAACCTACCGCCACGCTCTATTGATCGCCAAGCCGTTCACCGCTCCACGCCCGCGGCGGCGCGGAATTCCATTCGGCTGAGCCGCTTCAGCTGAATCACCGTAAAGCCGATCAGCATCGAGCCGAGAATCCACGCCATCGACGTGGCCGTCCCAAACCGCAGGTAGGCGAACGCCTCCCAGAAGATATGCAAGCCAATCAGTTCCGTCTGCCCGAAGGGGGTGTAAGGTCCGCCGCCGGTCATGGCGAGGACATATTCCCCGCCTGACTTTAGGTGGGCGACCATCACGCCGACGAAGTTGATCAGGATCAACCCCTTGATGCCCGGCAAGGTGACATGGCGGACCTTGGCCCAGACTCCGGCCCCATCAATGTCGGCGGCCTCATACAATTCCTCTGGAATCGTTTTCAGAGCCGCCAGATAGATCAAGCAGCCCGGCCCCATGCCCGCCCAGATCGTCGGCAACAAGCAGAAAAACAGGGCGAATTGGGGAGTAGAAAGCCAGTCGATACTCACTTCGGACAGATGCGCGCCCGTCAAGCGATTGATGCCGCCGATCACTAGGTTGCACAGCTCGTTGATCAGGCCGTAAGACCCGTAAAAGCCCTTCCACAGAAATATCACCACGACGCCGGAGAGGACGGCGGGAAGGTAATAGATCATTCGGAACGTTAGGCGGCCGCGCGGGATTTCCGTCAAGAGCAAGGCTAAGAGGATCGGCATGCAAAAGCCGAAGAGCATGTAATAGACAGCCCATTTGAAGGAGGTCAGGATGGAATACCAGAATTCCGGATCGAAGATCACGTTGGCGAAGTTGTCCATCCCGATCCATTGACTGAAGCCGCGGACGTTGTATTGCAGAAACGCCATCGTCGCCCCGCGGCTGAGGGGATAGTACGCCCACAAGCCAATCGAAGCCAGAGCCGGCAACATGAGGATATATGCCCACTTGAACCGGGAGAACTCCCAGGACCCGCGGCTGCGCGATTCCAGCCGCTCCCGGTCTTCAGAGAAAACGCGGATGACATGGGTGAAGACAGCCGCGAAAATCAGAATAATCAAAACCACCGTCGCGGCGGCCACGCGATTCCGAACGCGGCGCTCCTCAGGCGGGCGCAGGTCGAGCATCTTGGCGTTGCCCTCGGCCACGCGCTCCTGGAGGATGGCGCGGATGCGCGCCTTGGCGCGGTCGGCCCGTCCCGCGCGAACCGCTTCCTTGACTTCGCTGTCGTTGAGGAACTGGTCGATCGCCTTCGAGGCGTAGCGATACACCTTTTGGCAGTTGGTCCCGTACGGTTCCGGGGTGCTCGCGCGGAGGATCGACTGGTACGCCTCCTCCCAGCCCGGAGGGACCTGCTTGACCAGTTCGGGATAGCCGGCTTCGACGAGCACCGGTGGCCGGACGTAGCGTCCGAAGCCGTTTTCGACGAAGACCTTGGCGCGAATGCGGCGCGCCTCCGGCCCATCATAGAAACGGATATATTCCCATGCGGCGTCGCGCAGCGCCTTGTCAGTGTCCAATCCCGCGTAAATGCCTGTCATGCGCGCGTTGAGCTCGCTGGAACGGTATCCATCGGGGCCGGCTGGGACGGGGCCGAAGCTCCATTGCGCCGGATCGTAGCGGCCAAAGAACTGCTCATCAATGTAGGCGAAAAACATGGCATAGTTGACATTGAGATCGCCGGCCACCGCGCCCGATTTGTAAGTCACCTCGGAAAACTCGCCGTGCGCATTGCGGAATGGCGCGAGAAACAGCCGGGCCACGTAATAATAGGCGTCGACGGCTTGATCGCTATCGAACACACACCGCCACTGACCCTTTGCGTCGCGATCGACCAGAAGGCCCCCGTAGGAATAGAGAAAGTTGAGAGTGGTGTAAGACATCTCCGACGTCACCACCATCAGCCCATAGCGATTCTCGCGGGGATTCGTCAACTGCTTGGCGAAGTCATAGAATTCCTCAACGTTCCGCGGAACGCGATCGGGCAGTCCCGCGTCGTGAAACATATCCTTGCGATAGAAGAGCGCCGAAACCACCGGCTCCACGGGGAAGCACCAAGTGTGATAGTGTTGTTCGCTGGGCGGCTCGCCCCAGGCCTTCAAATACGTGCAGCCGGCGCCATAGGGGCATTCCCGCCGCATGACCCACCAGCATTGATCGGGGACACGCTGCGCGATCTCTTGGTCGAACCGCGCGCCCTGCCGGAGACGCGAAACATATTCATCGAGTTCCAGCGACGGTCCGCCAGGAATTCCGCCGGACAGCCCGGCTGTCTGCTCCACATACTTGTCGAGGGGATAGAGAAACTTGTTGCGAATATAAGTGTCGGACTGGCGGAAGTTGACGTACATCACGTGCGCGGGGATGTCGCCGGCGATCTGCATGAGCGGCGCCACGTCGAGCGCGAGGCTGGGGATATACAGGCCGATGTTCGAGACGGGGCGAATGTCGGGAAACTTCTTCTGGAACTCGTCGAGTATGGCCAGCGTGGCCAGGGTGTCGACGTCGGACTTCCCCACGTCGGGCACGCCCCACGCCCGCAATTCCAGCGGGGCCGCCGCGGCGATGCGCGCCAGCAAAAGGAGGCAAGAGCAGAACAGCAGAGGACGTTTCATGTGGGGATGGCGTTCCAGGATTCCTGTTCATGCGGCTTACAGCTGCACGAATGCTCCATACGGCATCAACGAGGAATATGCAAGAACCGGTCGATGGTGACCGGCGATTTTTCATGGCTTGACAGTCCGTATTTTTCTCTGACACTTGACTGGGCTGTGCCCGGAGCGGACCGAACGCATTCCGCAAACCCCGCTCAAGTTGAAAGGGACTTCCATGACAACCTTCTCCGCTTTGCCTTGGACTGCGACGAGCCTTCTGGCGCTTGTGTCTTGCTGGTCGCCGCACTTCTCGCTCGCCACGAGCGTCTTTGCGGAGAACGCGGCTGCCTCAGCATCCGGGGCGATCGAGTTGATCCGCGACCCGCATTTCCAGCTCGGCTTCACGGTGAACGAACCCAAGCCGGGGAAGAAGGTTCCGCGCGGCGTGCTGCAATGGGATGCGGCGCCGGGCGAGCCGATCTGGTCGCTGGCGCAATGGACGAGCAAGTTTTCCATCGCCGGCGCCAAAGCAGAGAAACTCTCCTCCGGCGCGGTCCGGTTCGCCAACGAGGCCAAGACGATCATCGTCGGGCCGCCCGGCTCGGAAGACGCCGACCTCGTGCTGGGGATCGACTCGCGCCCCGAATGGAACGGCCATGCGCGACAGAAGGGCCAGCCGTGGCCGCACCTATTGGTGGAGCAACGGCTGCTCGACTGTCCTCCGCTCGCGGAGCTGACCGCCCTGCTGTTTTCCATGGACGCGCGTCTGCGCGTGGGCGAACGCTTTGAGGCGGAAGGATACAATCGCAATCTGCATGCATGTCATTACCTCATTCATTTCACGGTGCAGAACTTGAATAAGCAATCGCCGGGCTATGGCGATTTCCTCTGGCTCGGCATTCCGGTCTATGACGACCGTGATCGCATGCCGCGCCGCTTCGTGGCTGGAGATGCCGCGTCGGGGAAACTGATCTATTGCCCGGCCGCCGACGAGTATACGAGCGAGAGCCTGCAGGATGGGAAGTGGGTGGCATTTCAGCGCGATATGCTGCCGGTCGCGCTCGATGCGTTGAAGGCCGCGTGGGAGAAAGGCTTCCTCAAGGGATCGCAGAACCTGGCCGACTATCGTTTTGGGGGACTCAACATCGGGTGGGAGGCCACAGGCATCAACCGCGCGGAAGTGCAGATCCACGATTTAAGTCTGAAGGCGGTGCGGAAATAGTCGCGTGAAGAGAGAAACGCGAAGGGCGCGACTCGACTCGCTGGCGCTCGTTTCGACCAGGGCGGGACATTCAGTTTGCCGGACACGACATAAGATATTCCAACAAGTCATTCAGCCTGCATGTGGCCACGCCGACGTATTTGTCCGCCGCGCCGTAGTAAACAAACAGGGTTCCGTCAATCACCACTTTGCCGCACGGAAACACAACGCCGCCGCCGCCGTAACAGCCCTTGGTCTCATAGTCGAACTCCGGTTCGAGGATGAAGTCCTTCGAACGATGCGTCACCCGCCACGGCCGCTCCAGGTCAAGCAGCATCGCCCCCAAGCGGTAATAGCGATCGGCTCCGACACCGTGATACAGCGTCAACCAGCCGGCCTCGGTGCGGGTTGGAGGCTCGTTCCCGCCGATCTTGCGCTCCCAGCCCTCGCGCGCCTTGGCCAGCAGGCGGCTTTCCTCCCAGTGCAAGAGGTCGTCCGAGAACGAAATCCAAATGGCCGGAAATTCGGTCCCGTATTGCGGGCCGACCCAGCTCATGGGCCGGTGCAATCGAACGAACTGGCCGTCGACTGTTTCGGGAAACAGGATCACGTCCCGGTCGTCGAGCCGAGGATTCGTCATTCGCCCGACGCGATGCCACTTATGGAAATCCTGGGTGATCGCGAGGCCCGTGCTGGTTTCATTCTGGCGGATGATCCACGGGAATTCCGGCGGGCATGGGGGATAATGATACGCTTTTTTCTGTCCGCGCCAGTATTGGCCCGGAGGAAAGAACCGCGTGGCATAGGTCACATAGTAATAGTCGCCGAATTTCACTATTCTCGGGTCCTCGACGCACCCCGCGTCGAACCCATCGGCGCTTGGGCCGAAGACCGGCTCGTCGGAGACGCGGGTGAAGTCATAGCCGTTCTTGCTGACCGCCAAGCCGAACCGAATGATATGTTCGGCGTCCGTTCCGGCGGCGCGATAGAGGAGTTTCACTTCCTTGGCTTCCTCATCATAATAGGCGCCGGGATTCGTGGTCACATAACTTTCCCAGGCGTTCGCTTCGTTGGGCGAGAGCACCGGGTTCTTCTCATACTTTCGCAACCGCATGGTCGATTCTCTTTCGTATCCGACGGAACAGGGTCTTGAACAGTGGTCTCCATGTAAGAAGAAAAACCATGGATCCGAGCGAGACGACGAGTCCCAGATAGAAATCCCACGGTCGGTATACGAACACCACTTGACCCGTACCCGCCTCGACCGGCACGGCGCGAAGAACGCCGAAGGCTCGGAGCAGGGGAACGTTCCGTCCATTCACGGTCGCGCGCCAGCCCGAGTCCCACCGATCCGCCAAGACCAGAAAGCCTCCCGCGGCAGCGTCGTAGTCCACGGCCACGCGGTTGGCGCTTTCCGCCGCGATGCGGGCCGCGCCCGTCGCCGGCGCCGATTCGGCCCGCGCGCCGGTCGCGGAACCCGGCGGGGCCTGAGGAGGCGCTTCTTCGAACAGCGCGGTTTCCCGCGGTCTCGCCTTCCCCGAAGTTAACGCCAGCAAGATGGAGCTCCACGCGCCGGCATTCTCGCCCCGCGGCGCCACCCACGCGCGCGGCATCGCGTCGGGGTTCTCATAGATGGCGAAGAATCCATAGTCGCGTTTCGCCGGTCCGTCCGCGGGCGCGCCTTGGGCCGCCGGTTTGTCGACTCGCCAACGGGCGCCCAGGAGGTCCTGGATCGGCCCCGTCCCGCGAACCGACAAGAACGGGTTGAAGCGCAGCAGCGAAACGTCTTGCGACGCGTTGGCCAGTTCCACGAATCGCCGGGGCGCCCCCGGCTCGTAGCCCCAAACCATCGGGATGCGCTCGATCATGCCGCGGTTCAACGCGCTGGGGCCGACTTTGGGCAGCGTGGCCGATGTCTCCACGCGGCCGCCGGATTGGCGGATTTCATCAGCCAGGCTTTCGTCCCACACGGCGGGCCGCATCGGCGCCGGCGCGGCCATGTCCCCGCCGACGCGCAAGAGATCGCCCGCCTGAATGAGGAAAGCGAATGCGCCAAACGCCGCCGCCTTTCGCCCGCCCGATTTCGAGGCGGCGCCCACCGCCCCGGCGGCCAGCAGGAGAAGGCCGACGCCCCCTACGCAATCGGCCATCGAATTCGCGAAGGTCGCGCGGCGCCAGGCGGCGAACGCGCGCGAATCTTCTTTTCCTTTCCAGTTTGTCATCAGCGCGTCCTGGGCCTCGGCCTCGCGTTGTGCCAGGCCCTTCCAGGCGTCGCTATCGCCCCCTTCCACCGCGAACAGCGCGGCGAGAACGAACAGGCCGAGCAGCGCGGCCTTGATCCAGCGAATCGACCACAGCCGTCTCAGCGCCGCGGCTTCGGCGCCCGGGGCGAAGAGGGCGCTCCAACCCAGCCCGGCCGCCACGGAAAGCCCCAGGGTCCAAAGGAAAACGAAGCGCCCGGGAACATTCATCCGTCCCAAAACCGGCGCCACGCGGCACAGCGCGGGATACAGAGGCGTCGCGGGACCCAAGGCGAAAACGAGGCCGCCCAGCGCCATCGCCGCATACCAACGGGCCGTCCCGCGAGTCGGCGTCCTCGCCGTCACGCCGACGCACGCCCCCGCAGGCGCGAGAATGCCCGCCCAGCCGAACACCTCCCAGGGGTAGCCGCGTCCCCAATACCGCCCGCCGTTCACCGTGCCCAGGAATTGAGGAAACGCCAGCTGAAGAAGATTCTCCACGGGCATGGAAGAGAAGGCGGCGGCCTCGGGGTTCAGCGGCCCGCCACGAAACGAACCGCGCAGGAACCGCGCGCCCGGCAGAATCTGCGCGGCGGCGATGCCCGCGCCGATGCCGACGATCGTCGCCGCCGACGCCCATGAGGCCAACGGGCCGCGGCGGCCTTCGCGCTTCCAGCCCTCCACGGATCGCGCCGCCGCCAGGAACGCAAGCGCCCCGGCGGTCAT
>JAPLSS010000720.1 GCA_026398515.1 Candidatus Sumerlaeota bacterium
TCTCGATCCCGGCAATGCCAGCGTGCAGAAGTTCATCGTTAGCGTTGTTACCGAATTGGTTAAGCAATACCCGGACTATCCGATCGACGGCCTGCACATCGACGGCCTGCGCTATCCGGGCGCCGGCGCGCGCTTCGGCTATAACAAGGGGGCGCTCGAACGCTATCGCCAGGAGACGGGCGCCACCGGGCGGCCCGATCCCATGGATCCGATGTGGCTCGATTGGCGCCGGCGGCAGCTGACCGGCCTGCTGGCGCAGATCACTCGCGCGGTGAAAGAGATCCGCCCCGAGGCCATCGTCTCGGTGTCCGCGATGGCCGACGGCTCGGCGCCGAAGAACGCCGAGGGGTTCCGCTTCTCCACGCCCTTCGCGCAGGCCCTGCAAGACTGGATGCTGTGGGCGGCCCAGGGGCTGGCCGACTGGATCTGCATCATGGACTTCTTCGACGAGCAGACCGAAGGCGCGCTGTTCAACGACTGGATCGACTTCGCGGTGGCCAACCGCGGGCAGGCCAAGGTCTGGATCGGCGTGGCCGGCTTTCGCAATTGGTCAATCGACGCCTACAACCAGATTGCCCGCGCCCGCGGCCGCCACGTCGACGGGGTGGCCGTGTACAACTTCCGCCAGCCCGTGCGCGACATCGCGGCGGCCTCGGATTTCTTCGCCGCCTGGCGCGACGCCACTCTGCTGTCCGATCGGCGCGCGACGGAAACCGTGCAGGCGGCCGCGATGCCGGCGTCGCTGCGCGAGCGGCTCGACCGCATGATCCGCGCCGCCGAAACCGCCACGACCGAAGGCGAGACGTCGGAGCTGGCGCCGGGCATCGCGGCGTTGCCGGCGTCGCGCCCCGGCTCGGCGTCGCGAGCCGCGTCGGCGCCGACGATCCCGGTGGCCGCCGCCTCCATCGCCCAAGGGAAGACCACCGAGACTCTTCCCATGGAATACGCTTCCGAGGTGGAGGGCGTCCCTGGCCGTCGGGCGCCGTTCTGGATCCCTGGGACACGATTGTCCTGCGCAATCAGAACCGATTCGAGGGGCATAAGATCGGCGAGATGAACGGCGAGTCGATTTTCGAGACCTCGTCCGGCATCATCATCAAGATCGGCAACCAGTACATCGAGCGCGTCCGCCGCGGCGCCGGCAGGGAATGAGTTCCTAGCCGCAAAGAACACAAAGAGCGCAAAGAACAACGGCTTTTGCTGTTTCTTTGCGCTCTTTGTGTTCTTTGCGGTTAAATCCTTGTTGGTCTACTGCTTTGTCTCGTGGACTTTTAGCGGAATGGTCTTCTGGGCCTGAGAGCCGCCGGAACGGACCGTGGCCTCCAACTCGTAGTCTCCCGGAGGAAGGTTCGCCGGAATCGCGATCATGATCTTCGCGTCGTACGAGCGATCCGTCACCCGGTCGTTCGTCTGCGTCCAGCGCTGAAACGTCTCGTCCTTCTTCTTCACGCGCAAGGTTTCGACCACCGGGGCTTTGCCGCCCGGATTCAGCCCTCCCACGCGGTATTGCAGGGCCGCCAGAACCGTCGAACCCGGATGGGCGGCCAGCAGGCATTCCAGCGACTCGATGGCCAGCGACGGCCCCTGCGGCGCGCTTGCGATGGAATCGGCGAAAAGGGCGGCCGGGGCGGACGCCGGCGCGCCGGCCCTCGCGGGAAACGCGAAGCCCGTCGGCGCCGTCGGCGCCGCGGCGGAAACCGGCGCGAGAGTCGGGACCGGCTCGGGCGTCGCCGACGAGGGCGCCGGCATGGGCGGCAAGACCACGATGGGCGTCGCCGGGCGCGGTGTGGCCGAAGGCGAAGGCTTTGGAGTCGGCGGGGCCTTGGGGGAAGATTTGGCCTTGGGCGTCGCGGTCGCGCGCGGAGCCGGTGTCGCACGCTTGGTGGAAGCGGAACGCGGCGCCGCCGGCGGAGGCGACGCGGGTTCCTCCTCCTCGGGCAGGGCCTCCGCTTGGACGCCCGCCGCCGGCGTGGCCGGGGCGGCCGGCACGTATCTCGAGCGCGGGGCGACGATGCCCACGCGCGAGCGCCAGCCCTCGAAGCTCTGGCGCATCGCGTCGGCCCCGGGCGGCAGCAGTTGAATGGCGTTGTTGATGCAGTTCAGCGCCCCGGCCTGGTCCCCCAACTGATACAGGTCGTGCGCCAACTCGTAGAGCGCCAGATAACTCCTGGGGTTGGCGCTGAGCGCCTCCTCGGCGGCCGAACGCGCCTTCTCCCACTGGCCGGTCATCCGGGCCGAATAGGCCTGGGCGTAGCGCGCCGGGTACTGGCCCGCCGCGTTCGGGTTGGCGGTGAAGTAGGCCTCGTACGCCTTGAGCGCCTCGGCGTAGCGCGCGGTGAAGAAATACGTGTCGGCCAGGTCCTTCAACGCCAGGGGATCGTGGTCCACGCCATACGATTGCCTGCACGTGTTCACCCGGAACTCCACGAGCGCGGGCCGGTCCTTGTACCACGGGAAATAGAACGGGCCGCGCCCTCGCCGGTCGGGCCAGATCTGTTGCGCCTTCGCCGGCCAGGCGGTCGGGCGCGCGGTCAGCTTCTGGACTTGACCCCGCTTGAAGACGTGGAGCGCGGCCTCCGTTCCGGGCGCCAGTTGCGAGACGGCCTGTTCGACGTCCTGCTCATTGGCGACGCGGCGCGGGCCGCCTTTGCCGGCGTCGATGGCGACGAGGATGTCGCCCCACAGCGCGCCCTTCCACCGCAGCTCACACTCCGGATCGACGAACGAGATGAGCATGCCGCCTCCAGGCCCCGCGCCGCGGCCCCAGTCGTACGATGTGCCGGCGGCTTCGTATTGCGCGGCGTCCATGTCGTCCACGCCGATGCCCAGGTAGGTCGCCGCGCCCGGCGGGGCGGGCGGCGGCCCAATCAACACGACGGGCGCTGGTGAGGCCGGACGCGAGGCGGCCAGGGCCAGGGGAACGAGCGACGGCGCCGCGGTCCCCGGCGCCAGAAGCAGCCGCGCGTCGGCCGGCGCCGTGGGCAATTGCGGCCCGGTCGCCGCCGGCTTCTGAGCGAAAACGAGAGGCCCGCCGACCAAGAGCGTCGCGATGATGATGTCCGCGGCGACGCGCAATGGACGAAACGCAGACATGGCCATGACTCGATGCCCCTCCGGAGGGCGCATGATAAGCGACGGACGCATCGTCTTCAGAAACCAAGACCCTTTCACAAGCGCCCCGTCGCCTCAAGAAAAACCGCGCGGAGGGGAAAAGGACGCGCGCATCCGGGAGTTGTCTTCGCCACGATGAGTTGGAACCAACTTCCAAAGGGTCGGGCGTTTCTGTGGCGCAGGCTTTCCAGCCTGCGCTTTGCCCAATCCGGGTTCGCCGCCGCGCAGGCTGGAAAGCCTACGCCACTGAAAACGCCCGCGTCATAGCGACAACTCCCGGATGCGCCTAAAGAGGACGCCGCCCTCGGCGAGGTCGGCGTCCCCTCTGCCGCGGGCCACACGATGTTCGGCGAGTCTTTGGCTCGCCCCCGCCTTGCCGCGTCAATCGACAATCCGAAACCCGCGGAAGGCTTCCTGCTCAGAGAGCCAGCGCAGCGCGGGGCGGGGGGACTGCGCCGCGCAGACGGCCGCGCGGAAGCCCATGAAGATCGAGTGATCCATGTTGTTGTAGTTGAACAGCCCTTGCCGCCCGGTCGTCACCAGGTTCTCGTATTGGGACAAGCCGGCCAGCGCCTCATCGACATTCTTGCCATAGCCGAGATCATACACCGGATAGGCGTGGCGGACGCGGTAGACGGCGACGTCGGCCACTTCCTCCACGCGGAACAGCCCCGTCCCCGCCAACTCCGCCACGACGCGCAGATAGATCGCCTCGTCCGGCTCGTTCCACAAGTCCTGTCCGGGACGGCAGGTAATGTCGCAAGAGAGGACCGAGCGGTCGCGCGGCGCCAGCCCGGGATCAAACGCCTTGGGCTCGCAGGCGCGGTTGAAGATGAAACGCGGCTCGGGGAAGTAGATCCAGTGATTGCCGCTGACCAGGTTGCGCTTGACTAGAAGGAGGACGAGCAGCAGGTCGAGATAGCGCAGCGCGCGCGCGGATTCCAGCGCCGCCTCTTTCATGGGTTGGGCGCGATGAAGCGCCTCGGCCAGATCGGGCAGGGGGATGGTCGAGATGAAGGCGTCGGCGGGAACGAGCCGCTCGCCCTCGGGCGAACGCGTCGCCGCCGCCGCGACGCGTCCGGATTCCACTACGAAACCAATCGCTTCGTTCCGCGTGAGGATCTCCGCGCCCAGCCCGCGCGCGCGCCGAAGCATGTGATCCACCAGCCCCTGCGCGCCGCCCCGGAGATAATGGAACCGCGCCAGGCTCACGGGAGCGCCGCCGCGGTTGCGCCGGGGGAAGACCCAGCGAACCATGCTGGCCAGCGAACTGGCGGGAATGCGCACGCGCGCCGCTTCGGCGTCGAGCCGACGGGGATCGGTCTTGAAGACCTTCTCGGAATAGGGCCGGAGCATATACTCGTACAGCGCCGAGCCGTACGCGCGGCGCATCAGGCCGTCGCAGGTCCGGTCGTCGCGGCGGCCGGCGAGCGCGAGCGCCTGCGCCTTCGCCCAACTGGCGGCAAACCCGGCGAGCCGAAGCGGCCCCGGGACGCGCAGCAGATCGCGAATCCCCGGCGGGTAGCGGAGAAAACGCCCTTCGAGGAAAATACGGCTGTGCCGTTCCACGTCAAACAGCGAACCGGCCGCCACTTCCCTGTAGAATCGTTCGATCTCCGGGATGTCGGTGTAAAGCCGATGCGGGCCGATATCCGAATACCCCGGTCCGACTTGCAGCGTTCGGGCCAGTCCGCCGGCCTGCTCCGCGCGTTCGAGCACGACGACGCGGGGCACGCCCAATTCCTTGAGCCGGATCGCGGCGGCCAGCCCGGCCACGCCGGCGCCGAGGACGACGACGGTCTCTCGTTTCTCGTTCCTGGTTTCTCGTTGGGCGGACGGCTGGGTCATGGATCTCTCGTCAGTCCTTGGGCCTCCAGAACCGGTACCGCAGCAGCGTCCAGAGAGCGACGATGAAATCGCGGAACTTGATTTTCTTCCCCTCTTCCCATGTGCGCGCGTAATAGGTGATGGGCGTTTCCACAATGCGCTCGCCGGCGCGGATGGTTTTGGCCGTCGCTTCGGGGCAGAACTCAAACCGCTCGCATCGCAGGTCGAGCCGTTCGAGCAGGCGGCGGTCGAAGGCCTTGTAAGCGGTGGCCTCGTCGCTCAGCGGGTGGAAGTAGACCAACCGCACGAACCAGGCCAGCAGATGATTGGCCACCCGGTTCGCCAGGCGCATGTTGTAGATCGCGCCCCGGAAGCGCGAGCCGAACACCGCCCTCGCCTCGCCTCGCGCGATCGGCTCGATCAGCGCGGGCAACTGCGCCGGATCGTACTCCATGTCGGCGTCCTGAATGACCACGATGTCTCCGGTCGCCTGCGCCAGCCCGGCGCGGATGGCGGCGCCTTTGCCCCGGTTGTGGTCGCACAGGACCGCCCGGGTGTCGGGCTTCCGGGCCTCGCGCACGATGATCGATCGCGTGCCGTCGGTCGAACCGTCGTCCACGAGGATGATCTCTTTGTCGAACGGAACCGCGCGGACGCGCTGGAGGACGGCTTCGAGCAATTCCGCCTCATTGTAAATCGGCATGACAATGGAGACCTTCACTCCGCCCTCCGCCACCTGTCGCCGGTTTTCCGTCTCCGTCCGGGCGGACCCCTCGCCCCCCTTGGGAGAAGCGCCCCGGTTCGTGCGCGCAAACGCGCGCCTGCGTCCCCTCGAACCACCGACGCTGCCCCACGGATTACGCGGATTGCGCGGATTTGTGCTTCCCACATCCGTTATGGAACCGTCGCGAACGGCAGCACGTACTCGCTGGCCTGATCCGGCGACTGCCAGCCGACGGCGCGGATCAGGAACCAGTAGTCGCCGGGCGAGGGCACGGTCAGTTCGACGGAGCCGCTAAAGAACGCCGTCTGCGGGTAGGTGACGAAATGCCACAACGAGTCGCCCTCCGGCCCGATCGTGGAGACAAACCCCGTCCCCGCGCGGAAGGCGATGATCTGATACTGAAAGGTTCCATAGATTTCGGGTTTCCAGGCCAGGGCCACGTGCAGAGGCTGGGCCAGCGCCGTGGCCGTCGAGTCGAGCGGCGTGTGCGGGACGCCGCTGTACACCGTCCCGGTCCACGGCGTCGTCGTCGGTACGACCACGCCGCCGGGGTATTCGGCCAGGACCCAGACGTGGTAGCCGCCGGTATTCCCCAGATTCATGACGCCCGTTCTTTGTTGCGCGTTGCCCAGAGCGTGAAGCGGCGCCGCCGGCGGCGTCCAGGCGCCCGTGTACAAGTCCCAGGCGGCGCCCAGGAAATCGGTCGGCGCTCCATACCAGTGATTCCACGTCAGGCCAATCGACCCGGCGCCGATGTCCAGCACGGATTCCAGAGTCGGCGGCCCCGGTTCGCCGAGGCTGAGCTTCCACAGTTCGCGCCCGTAGACCCCGTCGTCGGCGGAGAAGTAGAGAGACTTGCCCGCCAGGGTCAAATGCTGGGGGTCCGACCCCGCGGCGCCGGGATTGATGTCCACCACCAGGATCGTTCCGGCCGCCGTGCCGTCGCTGGCCCACAGTTCGCGCCCGTGAACCCCATCGTCGGCCACGAAGAAGAGCGTGCCCAAGGCGCTATATAGCTCGCGGGGACTGGAGCTGCGGCTGCCCGGGAAGATGTCCTTGACCAGCACGGTTCCACTGGCCGTTCCATCGCTGCGCCACAACTCCGTGCCGCTGCCCTGTCCATTCGCGGCACAGAAGAGCGTCCCGTTCACGTCGGTCAGATGAGTGGGCAGGCCGCTGATCCCGGAGGGATAGATGTCCTTGACGAGGTACGTGCCGGCGGAGGTTCCGTCGGACCTCCACAATTCCCGGCCATGCGATCCATCAAACGCCTGGAAATACACGATGCCGTTGGAAAGCCTCATCTCTTGGATGAATGAATCCGTCTGAAGCGGGTTGATGTCTCTCACCAATTGCGTGCCGAGGGCCGTTCCGTCGGTCCTCCACAGTTCGCGCCCGTTCGTGGAGTCAGACGCCGTGAACAACAGAAGGCTGTTGTAGAGGAGGAAATCCTGGGGGACCGACTCGGGGGAGCCGAGGGCAATGTCTTTGACCAGCGACGTGCCCAGCGACGTTCCGTCCGTGCTCCACAGCTCGCGGCCGATGTCCGAGGCGTCGTCGCCGGCGAAGTAAAGGCGCTTATTGAGAAACCCCATTTGCAGCAGTGCGGCGTTCGTCGTGTCGGGGCCGGGATAGAGGTCCTTAATCAGACTCGTTCCCGCGGCGGTTCCGTTGGTCTTCCAGACTTCCTGCCCCCACGGCAGCGTCGTCGGCGCGAAAAACAGGAGGCTGCCGCCGGGGATCAGGACCCACGAGCCCGAGCCGCTGGGCCCGAGATTGACATCGCTGACCAAGCCCGTGCCCGCGGCCGTGGCGTCGCTGACCCACGGTTCCACGCCGTGCGACCCGTCGTCGGCCGGGAAGTGCAGCAATCCATTGAACACGGTGAACGCCGGCGCCGGCGGGCCGGGGTTGGAGGATTTGTCCCCGGGCCGAATGTCGGAGATGAGATACGTGCCGAAGTACTTGCCGTCGCTGCGCCAGGGCTCCACGCCGTGGACCCCATCGTCGGCGGCGAACACGCACAAACCCTGGTAGCTGGTCAACTCCGTCGGGTTGGAACTGCCCGCGCCCGGATTGATGTCCCGCACCAGCCGGTACGACTGGGCCGCCGCCGGGCGCGCGGCGACCGCGCTGAGGAGGAAGATGGCGGTCCACGCCGCGGTCGGGCGCAGGAGCCGCCGCGTCGCGCAACGAGAAGGAGCAAAAGCAATCATTGGCTGTTCGACCCCGAAGACTCTGGATATTGACGACGAAGAATGCGCAATGGCTTTGCGAGCGAAACCCCCGCGCGCGGGCGAACCCGTTCCCTTGCGCAACGATGACGCTACCAGAACGCCTTGCCGCGGAGCAACGGGATTATGATAGGCGGAATATGAAAAAAGGAAGCGACGCGGCCCGCCTGAACAGAACACCTGGGACCACGAAACACACGGAAGGCGCAGAAGGAGAACCGCGGGTGCCGATTTTCGTCTTCTCCTTTTGGGTCAGACGCCTTTCGCGCGAGCCCTTTGTGTGTTCCGCGGTCTGCGTTGCGGCGTATCGGTTGGGGGCGTCAGTTCTTCTCTTCGCGCAACGCCAGCAGCCGTTCCACGACCTCGCCGGTGACGCGATTGGGCGTCGAGGCCCCGGCCGTCACGCCGATCGTCAGCCGTCCCGCCGGCAGCCAGTCGCGCTCGATCACCGGCTCGCTTTGCCGATTGGGCTTGTGGCGGATTTCCTTCGCGGAGATCAGACAGTCCGGCCCCTCAATATGGTACGCGCGGGTGAAGCGCGAGGCGATTTCGCGCAAGTGGCCCGTGTTCGAGCTGTTGAACCCGCCGATGACCAGCGCCAGCTCCGGACGCGCCTCGGCCAGGCGGCGGACCGCGTTCTGCCGGTCCTGTGTCGCCGTGCAGATCGTGTCGAACGCGCGAAAGTGCTCGGCCACGCGCTCCTGGCCGTAACGCCGTTCCAGGCTGGCGCGGATCATTTCGCCGATGGCCAGCGATTCGCTCGACAGCATGGTGGTCTGATTGGCCAGGCCGATGCGGCGCAGGTCCCGCCGCGCATCGAACCCCGCCGAGGCGCGTCCGGCGAACCGGCGGGCGAACTCCCCGGCGTCGCTCCGCCCCTCGAT
>JAPLSS010000272.1 GCA_026398515.1 Candidatus Sumerlaeota bacterium
GCCGCCCAACGCCCTGTCGACGAGCAAAAACGGCCTCGGAATCCATCATAACCTAAAGTGTTGCCATTGTTTCTCATCTATGAAATCGTCAAGGCAAGAATGGCCCGCCGGCGCGGGCCGTTTTCCGACAGGCTCCTAGGACTGCAACAAACACCTTCCGAGCCGGGGGCCAGGAGAGCCAACCACTCGATTTTGAATAGAGCACTACAGGAAAACACTCCTCAGCCGGGGCCTATGAGCAACCACTTGGGAGCCGTAGCCGTGGGGCACAGGCGAGCAATACACAACCGACTTCAAGAGGAGACTACTACAATGAGAAATGAAACAGAACTACTCGAACGCCGCGCTTTCCTGCTCGGCGAAATCGACCGCGTTTTAGCGCTGAAAAGGCCGACTGAGGAACAAATCGAAGTGTGCGAAAGCGGCCATCAAGAAATCAGAAACATCGACCACCAACTGTTTATGTCGGAATCAACCGGCACGGTTGTTGGCCTGGACGGCCTGGGCGCGTCACACGCGGGCGACGGCGACACACGCGGCGGCCGTACGCCGGGCCGATGCGGTCTAGGCGGCGTCGAATCGCGTTCCTATTCCAGCATGTTCCCGGAAACGCATTCCAACGCCGATTTCCAGAACTTCGGCGAATACCTGGACGTGTTGAATTCGGGCCGCTTTGACCCCAGGTTGAACGAACTGAGGGCTATGAGCGAAGGCTCGGAAAGCGGCGGCGGTTTCTTGGTTCCCAGCCAGTTTTCCAGTACCGTCTTCGATACGAGCCTGGAAAGCGAAGTCGTTAGACCGTTGGCGACCGTCTTCCCTATGACCTCGAAGACCCGCCAAATTCCTGCCTGGGATAGTTCGGACCATCAGACTTCGTTGTTTGGCGGATTCGTCGCGGCCTGGGAAAAGGAAGCCGGAAGCCTGACGGACAAGAATCCCAAACCCAGGTTGATGACGATGACCGCGCACAAACTGTACGGTTTGGTGCGCCTGTCGAACGAACTGGCGGCGGACGGCATCGCCATCGACTCGCAACTCAGCAAGGTTATGTCCGACGGCCTGAGTTGGTATCTGGACCAGGCGTTCCTGTTCGGCAGCGGCGTCGGCGAACCGCTGGGCATCGCGAACAGCCCTGCAATGATTGAGGTTGACCCGGAAGAAAACCAGACAACCGGAATCGTTTATCCGAACTTAGCAAAGATGTTTGCCAAGTTGCTTCCGGCGAGCTTCAGCCGTTCGATTTGGATTGCCAACCCGACGGTTCTTCCCAGCCTGTTGACGCTAGGCGTCACCATCGGCGTCGCCGGCGAGGTTTATCACGTCATCAATGAATCGTCCGGCAAGTTCTCTATTTTCGGGCGTCCGGTTGTGTTCAACGAGAAACTGCCGAGTTTGAATTCGCGCGGCGACATCATGCTGTGCGACCTTTCGCTTTACGGGATTGGTTTGCGGCAGGATTTGCAACTGGAGAAGTCAACGCACGCGCTGTTTATGACCGACGAATCGGTATGGCGAATCATCTGCCGGGCGGACGGATTCGCTTTGCTCGACAAACCGATTACGTTGGCGAGCGGTGATACGGCATCCGGGTTTGTTTGCCTCGGCGAAAGGCCGTAGCAAAGCTTGACCCGGCGGGTGCGCGCCCTGCCGGGTCACTTTCCCCCGCGCGCCTCCGTGTCCATCGGAGGGGATGGCTGGTGTCGTGGCCTGACTTTGTCGCACGCTCCGCCGGCTAATCCCAAACTTCTTACACGTTGGGATGCGGGGCCGGTTCGTCTATCCTTCCTTCGGACCGGCCCCACTTTCAGAAAGGAAACTGTCATGGAAATCCTAGTTCATCTTTCAGAGCAGGAAAGCGAATTTTTGGCAGAGCTGGCCGACGTATCCGGCGCGTCGCCCGAAGTCGCGTTTGCGAACACATTGGAGTGTCTTCGCGCCCGTGTCGAGGCGTGGAAAGTTGTCTTCGGGACATACCCGACTTTGCCCGAAGCTACGACCGTGGGCGGGGGCCGGGGGCTTCTGTTTGGCGAGGGGCTGTATCAACACATGCTGCGCGAATGTATTGTCCAATATACCACCTTGCGAGCCGATAGCTTGGCGCGCAAACGCAACGCCGGCTTGACCCTAACCGACGAGGAAATGCGATTCATGGACAAAGCCGAAAACATGGGCGTGAAGGCGTGCCAGTGGAGTGCGTTCGAGAAGGCGCTGGAGCAGGAACGGCGGGCCGCGTCGAATTAAGGCTATGATGCGAGTTGACCTTACGCCAGTCATTCAAATCGACAGCCGCGAGCAATGCCCGCTGCTCTTCCATCGGTTTGGAATAGAACGCGCAACCTTGGCTTGTGGCGATTACACGCTGAAGGGCTTTGGCGACTTCTCAAATCCGCAAATCATCTTCGAGCGCAAGAGTTTGCCCGACTTGATTTCCAGTCTCACCTTGCAGAGGGACAGATTCTTGAGAGAAGTCGAACTGTTGCGCAGATTCGCATGGAGGGGCTTGGTTGTCGAGGGCCTGAAAGAGCAAGTCGAGCAACACCATTATCGGAGCCAAGCCAATCCATCGGCGATTTTGCAAACGCTCGTGGCGCTCGAGCTGCGGGCAAACCTGCACGTCGAATGGTGCGCCGATGCGACCGGGGCGGCGGCCTATGTCGAGAACGCGGTCCGCATGTTCGTTCGCGGCCTTATCCGGCAGCTTGGGCCGCTTCTCAGCGCGGGGGTGAATTTGTCGATTGTCGATTTGACCAAAGCAAAGACGCCGGCGGCGGCGACGGGCACGCGGCATTTCGATTCCCTTGGACGCGAACTCGTGACGCCCGACGCGGAGGCCGTGGACCCGACTATGGCGGGGGCTTCCGTGGCGCAGGATTGACCGTAGCGCCTTGAGCCGATACTCAGGCCGTCCTTCACCGGGGCGGCCTTTTTCTGTGCCTTCCGCAAGGCAAGGTATCAGGAGCCGTCCCCGGTCGCTATCGTCAATCTGGGAGCCTCCTACGCCCTGTTTCTACCCGGTTGGAGCCCGCCTACCTCGCCTTCCGCCGGATGGGCCAGATGCTGGCGGCGACGGCGGACAAGCGGGCGAAGGGAACACGGGGACAACTTCGTGGTAGTGCGCCTTCTGGCAGTAGCATCGTGTTACCGCCAGAAAAAGACGAACCGACCATTGCGGACCTTGGCATTTCCAAACGAGAATCGGCGGGGGGTGATCTTCCTCTGGCGGTTTCGGCCTTCTCGACTTCGGCGGTCTGCGCGCCTTGCCGTCCTTGCCGGTGCGCTTCTCCGGTTCATCCAACTGCGGAATTTCCGCAGTTTGTTTTGGTCTGCATCCCCTACGCGCGCGCGAGTCCGGGCGGCGGGCGGCGGGTGCTACCTAGCACGCTACCTAGAGCATTTTTCGCTTGTTGCCATGCGTCGCGTAAGTCCTTTATTTTGAATGGCTGGGGAGGGAGGATTTGAACCCCCGACATTCTGATCCAGAGTCAGACGTGCTACCGCTGCACCACTCCCCAGCATTGGGCGACGCGCGAGCGCGGGTCGAGGCCGGCCGGGTTTCCCTGCGCGCGCCACACCGCACGTTTAAAGACCACAATCGGCGGCGAATTTCAAGCTCGAATCGGCGGCGCAGCGCATTGTGCGCGCGAGAATTTCAACGTCTTCTCGAAAAACGGACCGATGGCCATTGACGGCGCAAAAAACGCAATGGGTGAACGGCCGCAAAAGGCGCAAGAGACACAGAACGAGATCGTGAGATTCCTGTTTGGATTGCTCCTGCGTCTCGCGTCTTTTGCTTTGCGTTTTCCCGACGGCTGGAAAAGGATGGCCGCGGGATTCCGTCATGGCCGAACCGACGCCTCGCATTTCGATCATCGTTCCGCTGAAAAACGAAGCCCGGTCCGTCGCGCAACTGGTCGACGAGACGCGCGCGGCCTTGGCGCGCGTCGCCGAGCCGTATGAGATCGTGCTGGTCGACGACGGCTCGACCGACGGCACGTGGGCGACCATTCGGACGATGGCCGAGGCTGACCCGCGCGTCATCGGCATTCGGTTCCGAAAGAACCTGGGCCAGACCGCCGCGCTCAGCGCGGGATTCGATTACTCGCGCGGCGACGTGATCTTCCCGATGGACGGCGATTTGCAGAACGATCCGGCCGACATTCCGCGCCTGCTGGCGAAGCTGGAGGAGGGCTACGACGTGGTCAGCGGCTGGCGCCGCTCGCGGCGCGATCCGCTGCTGATGCGCGTGGCGCCCTCGTGGCTGGCCAACAAGTTGGTCTCGCTGGTCGGCGGGGTGAAGCTGCACGACTTCGGCTGCACGTTGAAGGCGTATCGGCGCGACGTGGTCAAGGACGTGCGGCTCTACGGCGAGATGCACCGCTTTATTCCGATTTACGCCTCGTGGCACGGCGCGCTGACGGCGGAGATCGAGGTCAACCATCGCGCGCGCGTCCACGGGCGCTCCAATTACGGATTCGGCCGCATGTTCAAGGTGGTCCTCGATCTGATCGTGATCAAGTTTCTCGCCGACTTCCTGCAGAAGCCGATCTATGTGTTCGGCGGGATGGCGCTATTGTCCCTGTTCGGCGCGCTGATGGCCGGCCTGTACGCCGTGTACCTGAAACTCCGGCACAACATCTCGTTCATCCTGACCCCGTTGCCGTTATTGACCGTGCTGCTGATCGTGCTGGCGGTGAACGCGGTCCTGATCGGGCTGGTGGCGGAGATCTCGGTGCGGATCTACTACGAGGCGCAGCAGAAGAAGACCTACGTCGTCCGCGAGACGCTGAACACTACATTGAAGCAATGACCCGGCGCGTTGAGCGGCGCGGGCTTTCCAGCCTGTGATCGGCGCCAATCTCCGTTTCGTCACACCACTGGCTGGAAAGCCCGCGCCGCTCGACGCGCCCATCCAAGGAATCTGTCGCATGCAAGTCTACGTCGCCGCGTTTTTGCTCGCCGCCGCCGCCCTGGCCCAGGAGATCGCGCTGACGCGGCTGCTGAGCGTCATCACATGGTATCACCTCGCGTTCTTCGCCATCGCCACGGCCATGCTGGGCATGACGGCCGGGGCGACGATGGTGTACCTCAAACCGCGGTGGTTTTCTCCGGCGGCGGTTCGCGCCTCCACCGCCCGCGCCTGCCTCGGATACGCGCTGTCGGTTCCGGCGGCGCTGATCACACTGTGCATCCTGCCCGTGGACATGGCGCGTTCGGCGCTGAGCCTGGTCGTGCTGCTGCTGGCGACGGTGGCGTGCGCGGCGCCGTACTTCTTCTCCGGCATGGCCACGTCGGCCATCCTGACGCGGTTCCAGGCGCCCATCGGCAAACTCTACGCCAGCGACCTGCTGGGCGCCGCGGCGGGCTGCCTGTTCGCGCTGGGCGGGCTGGAGATGCTCGACGCGCCGAGCCTGATTCTGGCCTGCGGCGCGGTCGGCGCGCTGGCGGCGTGGCGGCTGCTCGACGACGACTCTCCGGCCCGGCTGTGGCGCCAGGCCCCGACTCTGGCGGCGACGCTGGCGTTGGCCGCGGCGCTCAACTCCTCTACGCCCTGGGCCATCCGCCCGCTGATGGTGAAGGGCCGACTCGAGGCGGCCGGCATGTACCTCCTGGAGAAATGGAACTCCTTCTCGCGCGTGACGGTGTTCCAGGGGAGCATGGCCCCGCCGGATTACTGGGGCCCCAGCCCCAAGGCGCCGCACGACAGGCTGATTCCGCTGGCCCACATGACCATCGACGGCGAGGCCGGCACCGAGCTCCAGGGCTTCAAAACTCTCAAGGACATCGACCACCTGCGCTACGACGTGACCAGCGTGGCCTACCGGCTGCGGCCGCATGGCGGGGCGTGCGTCATCGGGGTGGGCGGGGGGCGGGACATCCTGACCGGCATTCTGTTCGGCCAGGAGCGGATCGTCGGCCTGGACGTCAACCCGATCTTCATCCGGCTGCTCGAGGGGCGGTTCCGCGATTTCGCGGGCATCGCCGGCTACCCGGGAGTGACCCTGGTCGTGGACGAAGCGCGCAGTTGGCTGTCGCGCTCGACCGATCGATTCGCCGTCCTCCAGATGTCGCTCATCGACACGTTCGCCGCCACCGGGGCCGGGGCGTTTTCGCTGACGGAAAACAGCCTGTACACGGTCGAGGGCTGGAAGATTTTCCTGAAGCGCCTGACCGACGACGGCATCTTCACGGTGTCGCGCTGGTACTGGCCGGGGCAGTTGGGCGAAACCGGTCGAATCGTGGCGCTGGCGATGGACACGCTGATCGAGTCGGGGCTGTCGCGCCCCGCCGACCACATCGCCTTGATCGCGGCCGAGTCGTGCGCCACGCTCCTGGTGTCGAAGCGGCCATTCACCGCCGAGGAGATCCAGACGCTGAAAAGCGTGTGCGACGAATTGGAGTTCAACCCGGCGATCCTGCCGGGCGCCCCTCCGCAAGACGAAATGCTTCGGCGCATTCTGGCCGCCCAAACGCTCGATCAACTGCGCCAGGCGGTCGCCGAATCCCCGGTCAACTTCGCTCCGACGACCGACGAAGACCCGTACTTCTTCAACATGCTTCGGCTGGATCGTCTCGCGCCGCGGAACTGGTATCAACGGGGCGCGCTGCTCGGCAACCTGGAGGCCACGTTCACTCTTCTGGCGCTGATCCTGTGCCTGGCGCTGGCC
>JAPLSS010000085.1 GCA_026398515.1 Candidatus Sumerlaeota bacterium
CCTGTATTGGGAGAATTGCTCGCCGCAAAGCGTGCGCCTGCGCGCGGCGGCGCTCGAAGGCGTGACCATCGACGGCGGCGGGCGGCTGGCCTGGTCGCAGATCACCGCCGAGCAGTTCGCGGCCCATGGCGGCCTGGAGCACGAGCCGGAGGGGGTGTCGGCGGCGCTGCGCGGGATTCAGGGCGTCGAGGTCGGGCTGCTTTTCTCCGAGATCCCGGGCGAAGGGGTGCGGATCAGTTTGCGCTCGCACGGGCGCGTCGACGTGGCCGCCATCGCGGAGCAGTTCGGCGGCGGGGGGCATCGCTCGGCCGCCGGCGCGCGGATCGACGCCCCGCTTCCCGAGGCGCGCCAGATGGTGCTGGAGGCGGTGCGGAAGAGATTGAACTGATTGCCGATGGCCGAATGCCGATTGCCGGTTGAACGACAAACCTTCACCGCAGAGAACACAAAGAACGCAGAGAAGATCTTTCCTCATCTTCTTTGCGCTCTTTGCGCTCTATGCGGTTTGAAAATCGACAATCGCCAATCGGCAATCCCTACACGCCATCGGCCACAAACTGCGTGATCAGGTCGCCGACCTGGCTCGTCGAGTAGCCCATGCGGCCCGCGCCGAGGTTCTTGATCTTTTCCTTGGTGGCCTTCATGACGGCGCGCTCGATGGCCGCCCCGGCCTTCTCTTCGCCGAGGGTCTCGAGCATCATCTGCCCCGCGCAGATGCACGCCAGCGGGTTGATGACGCCCATGCCGGTGTACTTCGGGGCCGAGCCGCCGATGGGTTCGAACATGGAGACGCCCTCGGGGTTGATGTTGCCGCCGGCGGCGATGCCCATGCCGCCCTGGATCATCGCGCCCAGGTCGGTGATGATGTCGCCGAACATGTTGTCGGTCACGATCACGTCGAACCACTCCGGGTTCTTGACCATCCACATGCAGGTGGCGTCGACGTGGTAGTATTCGCGCTTGATGTCGGGATAGTCCTTCTGCCCGATTTCATGGAAGGCTCGCTCCCAGAGGTTGAAGGCGTAAGTCAGGACGTTGGTCTTGCCGCACAGGCCCAGCGTGTTGTGCTTTTTGCGTTTGCGCGCCACGTTGAAGGCGTAGCGAATGCAGCGTTCGACGCCCTTGCGGGTGTTGACGCTGGTCTGGATGGCGACCTCGTCGGGTGTGCCCTTCTTCAGCACGCCGCCGGTGCCGGTGTAGAGGCCCTCGGTGTTCTCGCGAACGACGACGAAGTCGATGTGCTCGGGGCCTTTGTTTTTGAGCGGCGTGTCGACTCCGGGGAAGAGCTTGACCGGGCGCAGGTTGATGTATTGATCCAGGGCGAAGCGCAACGCCAGCAGGATGCCTTTTTCCAGGATGCCGGGGGCGACGTCGGGATGGCCGATGGCGCCGAGGTAGATCGCGTCGTATTTCTTCATCTCCTCGACGGCGCCGTCGGGCAGGACCTCGCCGGTGCGTTTGTAGCGTTCGCCGCCGAAGTCATAGTCCTGAAACTCACATTGGAAGCCGAACTTCTCGGCGGCGACCTTGACGACTTTGACGCCCTCGACCATGACTTCGGGGCCGGTGCCGTCGCCCCCGATGACGGCGATTTTGTAGGTCTTTCCCATGGGTCCAGCGCTCCTCGCGTGCATAAATAGGGCGTGGCGGCGGCCCAAGGCAGGGAGGCCGCCCGATGCAACGTCGCCCAACTGGTTGAAACCGAGCCACTGTACCGGCTGACGGCTGGGATGCAAGGGCAAAGTGGACATTGGAGCGTTCGACAGGACCATGGGTGACGGAACAATTCAAGGCAGGACGATTGGGGGCAGGACGATTTTGCAACCGTCCAGCAATCGTCCTGCCCCCAATCGTCCTGCCTCTGTCGTTAATGGTTCTGTCAACCATGGTCCGGCGAGTCCTCTCAGCATTTCTCTCAACAATTCTTGCCATTTCCACTAGGATTTGATCCATAGTGCTTCTCTTGGGAGCGAGGACCGGTGCTTATTCTTCTCTACTTCCTGCTTTTCCTTCAAACCCTCGTGGTCGGCTGGGTTCTGACGGGGCTGGCGCTGCGGTTTGCGCCGGCGCTGGGGTTTCTCGACCGGCCGGGGGAAAGGAAGCTGCATGCGTCGCCGAAGCCGCTGTTGGGCGGCCTGGCGATTTACGTGGGATTTGTCGCCGTGCTGGCCGCCGATTTGTGGATCGTGCGGCATGCGATTCCGCCGCGCTCCGCGATCGCCCAGGCGTTTCCCATTCCGCTTTCCAATGTGGGATACGTGACCAAGGAACTGTGGGCGGTCCTCGCGGGGTCGTTTGTCGTCTTCATCCTGGGACTGATCGACGACCGGCGCCCTCTGCCGCCAAGTTTGAAACTGGCCGTCCAAATCGTCGCGACGCTTCCGCTCTTGTGGGCCGGGGTGCGCATTCGGGGATTCCTGCCGACGACGCTGGGCGCGGCGGCGACGGTCGTCTGGGTCGTCTTCCTCACCAACGCCTTCAACTTCATGGACAACATGGACGGGCTGTGCGGCGGGACGGCGGCGATCATTTCGCTCGTCTTCGCGGCGATCTCCTATCTCGGCGGCGAGTGGTTCATGACCGCCATCTTCGTCGCGCTGGCCGGGGCGATCGCCGGGTTCCTGCGCTACAATTGGTTCCCGTCGAAGCTGTTCATGGGCGACGGGGGGGCGCTGAGCATCGGCTATTTGATCGCCGCGCTGAGCATTCTGTGCACCTACTACCGCCGCGGCGCGCCGACCGGCTTGCCGATCCTGATGCCGGCCGTCGTGTTGGGCGTGCCGATCTTCGACAGTTTGAGCGTCTACGCGATCCGCTGGAGGGCGCGCCGTCCGTTGTGGGTCGGCGATACCAGCCATTTCTCGCACCGGCTGGTGGCGTTGGGGATGACGCGGCGGCAGGCGGTGTTGTTTATCTATGTCGTGACGCTCGCCATGGGCCTCGGCGCGTTGCCGCTAAGATACTTGCAATGGCCGGAGGCGATCGTGTATAGCATTCACATTGCTTTGATCTTTGTGATTATTGCATTCTTGGAGGCGATTGGCTCGTCTGATCCCAATCGCAACCGGCCGATGGATTAGCGGTTCCTGGCAGCGCGGGCGCGGGCTTTGGTGGACGGAATGGACGGCATGGACGAAATGGACAACATGGACGAAGTGGACAGGCCAGACAGGTCCGTAGCGTCCCCTCCGTCCCCTCCGTCCCCTCTGTCCACTCCGTCCATTCTGTCCACTTCGTCCATCAAAACCCCCGCTCCCAGAAACCATATAACACACTACCCAAAGGACAAACACCCATGAACAGCCCGTTGGACAGTTTGGCGCGCTTGCGCGCGGGACGCACGAAGCGAATCTCCAGTTACAATCGCGATGGGGGCAACGCCGACAAGATCACGATCGCGCCGGGCGAGGTTGTCACCATCGCCAAGATGCGAGGCCCTGGATGCATCCGGCACATCTGGTTCACCGTCGCGCACCAAGACCCCATGTATCGGCGCAACATGATTCTGCGAATGTACTGGGACGGCAGCAAGAACCCCTCAGTCGAATGCCCGGTCGGCGATTTCTTCGGCCAGGGGTGGGGCGAGGAATATCTCTTCGCCGCGCTCCCTCTGGCGGCCAGTCCTAAAGCCGGCAAGGCGTTGAATAGTTACTTCCCGATGCCGTTCGCCGGCGGCGCGCAGATCACGGTTGAGAACGATTCGGAGAAGCCGTGCGGCGCGTTATATTACTATGTGGATTATGAGGAATATGACAAAGCGCAGCCAGACCTCGGGCGCTTCCACGCCTTCTGGAGCCGCTCGCGCAACGAGCCGACGGAAGGACATGAAAACGAATGGCGCCTGTTCACGGAGTTCGCCAAGAACCTGACGGACAAGTTCAACCATCCCATCGTCGACGCGGAAGGACGCGGGCATTTCGTCGGCGTCAACTATTACGTCGATTCCCCGACGCCACTCTGGTACGGCGAAGGCGACGATATGTATTTCATCGATGGCGAGCCGTGGCCGCCTTCGTTGCATGGCACGGGGACGGAAGATTACTTCAATAGCTCCTGGTGCCCCAAGGAGATCTATATCCACCCTTACTTCGGCTATCCGCGGGTCAACGAGCAGACGGGCCATCTGGGCCGGACGCATTGTTACCGGTTCCATATCGAGGACCCGATCATCTTTCACAAGTCGCTGCGCGGGAACATCGAGCGCGGGCACGCCGACAGCCTGACGACGGATATTGTAACAGTAGCTTACTGGTATCAAACGCTGCCGCACAAGCCGTTCCCCGCGCTGCCGAATCGCGCGGGGCGACAGAACATGCCTCCCATCGGGCCGCGCGAAATCCACCGCTGGCGCGAGGCGTGGCGTCAACTACAGGGCGGCGGGAACCTCTGGGGCCACGAGCCGCTGCCGAAGGCGTTTCTGGAGAAGCTGGAGAAGAAGGCGTCGAAGGGAAGGAAAGCGCTCGCCCCGGCAAAGAACCGCGCCATCGCCGAAGCTGAGATGATGAAGCAGGAGGAGATGCTCAATCGACGGAAGGGACGGAAGTAAGGGCGGCGGGGTTGGGGTGGCAATGGACGGGGTGGACGGGGTGGACGACATGGACGGAATGGACAACATGGACAACATGGACTAATCGCGCCTGTCCACTCTGTCCATCTTGTCCACTTCGTCCATTCTGTCCATGTCGTCCACCCCGTCCACTTCGCAAATTCCACCCCGGCCTCGCTTCACACTTCATCCGCGAACAGCCTGGAATAGTGGCGGAAGATGGCCATGCCGGCGAGGAGGAGCGCCAGAGTCGTCAACGCCGAGACCCCGAGCCAGCCGACCAGCCACAGATCGGGATGCGCTCCGCCCACGGCGGCGTACTCCGGCGGCGGGATCTGCTTGTCGGGCCCGAGCGGATACGCATAGAGCAGCACCCGGCGATACGCGAGGGCGATGGGCGTCATCGGATTGAGCATGTAGAGATCGAACACCCAGCGCGGCCATACGTCGCCCGTCGCCGCCGCGGCGCCGAACGCGAATTTCCGGGCCACTTGTTGGAGCGAATAGACGATGGGCGTGGCGAAGAACCAGGCGGTCAGGCCCACCTCGAACGCCGACGCAACATCGCGATAAAAAACATTGAGCGCGGACAGAATGAGCGCCAAGGCGATGGCCAGAACGGTTTCCAGCAGAATGAGCGCGGGCAGCCACAGCGCCGGCCAGTTCAACCCGATCCCCTTCCACGCCATGAACGCGAACAGAACGGGAAGCGCCAGCAGGAAGTGCGCGAGGTTGCCCAGGACGGTGGCCACGGGAAAGACTTCGTGCGGGAGCGCGATTTTCTTGATCAAACTCCCGTTGGCGAGGATGACGTGCATCGACTCGCCGAGCGCGGCGGCGAGGAACAGCCAGGGCAGCAGGGCCGCCATGACGTGCAGGGAGAAAGGAATCTCTTTGACCTCGAGCGTCAGCCCCAGCACTTTGTCGAAGACGAACGTGTAGATCGCCACCAGCAGCAGCGGCTTGGCCACCGACCACAGGAACCCCAACACGGAGGATTTATAGCGGACCTTCAGGTCGCGTTTGACCAGGCGCAGGATGAGTTCGCGGTGGCGGAAGAGGGTCGGGAGCATTTCAGGAAAACATCGGGCGTCGAGGGGCGGATGACAAGGAGTTTCTAAGGTGGCGAGGGCCGCGACGGCCGAAGAGAAGGAATTGTCGCCGGGAGCGCGGGAACCGCTGACGAGCGCCCGGAGGCGAGACCGTGAACTCAACGTCTTGTCATTGGCCCGTTTCTTGTTGAATATGGGCAACCGGGTTTTTGCGGCGCTCGAAACCCGTTTGCATCGCGTTTCCCGAAAGGCAGCGAATCCATGGCCGATCCGCGCATCGTAAAGTATCGCGAGGCCACGCTGGCCATGATCGAGGGCCAGTTCCCCGTCGAGCCGCCCGTCGAAGGCGACGACGAGGTCGCCCGATTGGGCGAGGCGCTGCGGGAATTGAGCCGAACTCTGGAAGCCCGCTTCCACGAGATCGCCACGCTGCAGAAGGTCACCGAGAAGATCAACGCCGGCCTGCTCCTCGACGAGGTGCTCGACTACGTCTACGAGTCGTTCCGCCCGATCATGCCGTACGACCGCATTGGGTTCTCGCTCCTGGAGGAGGGGGGCAAGATCCTGCGCGCCCATTGGGCGCGGTCCGAGGCGAAGGAGA
>JAPLSS010000320.1 GCA_026398515.1 Candidatus Sumerlaeota bacterium
CTGAGGGTCGCGTGGCATGGGCTGTTCCAGGCGCGCGCCGTGCTGGCCCGCGATTTCGGGGCGATGCTCTCCGTTCTCTACAACGTGGAACTGGGGCAGTTCCGCCGGTTCCGGCCGCGGTGCGCGCTGCTGCATCCGCAGATCGCGGACCTGGCGCTGGCGGTGGGCAACGCGGACGTGTTCCACAACTTCGTCCAGACGATGCGCCGGCATCGCGTCGAACCGGGCGCGGCCACGAACAATCTCGGCCGGCTGGCGGCTTTCCTCGAAGAAGAAAGCATTGAGATCTCCATCGTGCAAACGCCGGTCAACGGCGAGGGGTGGCTGATGAAGCCGACGCCGCGGGCGTGCGAGGCGGCGCTGGCGAACGGACGCCTCGCCATCATCGCCGAACGGCCGACGATCCACCCGCCGGCCACGCGCGAGGAGATCGAGGCCGCGCGCCGTCGCCCGTCGGTGAAAAGCGTGCTGGTGGATGTGGCGGATTGGGACAAGTTCGGCGGGGCGTAAGGCGGCGCTGGCGCGGCGCGCCAAGGAGGAGGGCGCTACGAAGGCTCGTGCCGCGAGTCGAGGGAAGCGCGGCGAGGAAGCGCCGTGTGCGCCGCCTCGAAGGATACGGCCTCAAGGCCGCGCTCCGAACCGTATGCAAAAAAAGAAAGGGCGCGGCGGGCAGGCCGCGCCCTTGCGAGTGGAGATGGAGGTTGCTATGGTATCAGGCCGTAAGGCTCTAATTCCCTAATTGGTGTAGCCGCGCCGCGGCGCGGGCGCGCAGATCGGAATCGTCGGTCATCTGGGCCGCCTTGGCGTAGGCTTCTTTGGCCTGGGCGGCGTCGTTCCTCCGCAGGTTGAGAATCTCCCCCGCGCCGAATTGGTACCACGGCACCAGCGGCCCCCGCGGGTCCTTCTCCAGCCGCTGCGTGAACGCGCTGTAAATCTCGCCCGAATCCACGCTCTTGCGGAACTGCTCCTCGGTGGCCAGGCGGGTCAGCGCGTCGACGGCCTTGCGCGCCAGCATCGTCTTGGGATACAGGCGCGTCAGATCGAGGTAGTTCGACGCCATGAGCCGCGGGTCGTCGGTCGAGCCGGCGTCGTCGAGCGTCAGGGGCTGGGCGCTGCCGGCGGACTGCCGTTCGAGCGCTTCCAGGCGTTCGACGACCAAGTTGCGCTGCGTCTCGCTCAGGTAGTCGCGCGGGTAATCCTCCAGGCACTTGCGGTAATACTGAAAGGCCCGGCTGCCGCAGTCGGCGTCGAATTCCTGGTTGCCCAACTCATAGCGCGCCAGGCACGCCCAGCGCGAGTCGGGATTGACGCGCACGACCTCGAGATACTTCGACGCGGCCTGGAACCGATCGCCGGCGCCGGCCGCTTCTTCGGCGTCCTGACACAGGCGCATCTGGCGGTCGTAATCGGCGTTTTCGGCGTCCTGGAAGGCGCTGAGCGCCATCAACGACTTCTCCACGTCCTGGACTTGCTGCACCAGGTCGTTGCGCCCCGAGCGATACAGGTCGAACTTCAAGCCCTTCAGTTCCTCAAAAATCGAAGTCTCGCGCAGCTTGCGGTCGAGACTGGCGTTGAGATCGGACGGGGTGGACGGGGTGGACGCGGTGGACGGGATCGTGTCGACGGCGGGTTCGCCGCCGGAAGGAGTCATGCCGACCGTCGCGAATTGAACCGCCGGGGACCCGCTTGCCTGGCCCATCCGCGACAGCAGGGCGTTGCGCAGCCGCTGGACCGCCGCCGAAACCGTGAGAGAAGAAGAACGGCCCCGCGCCATGGCGTCGTCGATGCCTTTGTCAATCGAGCCGGTCCCTTCCGGCAGCCGTGGCGGGGCCACCTCGACCAGGAACGCCGTCTTCGCGTTCGGCAAAGGATCATCCACCGTGAGACTCGCCGCCGTGATGGGAACCGCCGCCTTGGCGGCCTTCGACGCTCGCGCCGCGGGTTCGGCCGGCTGCCGACGCGAGGGCGAGGCGACCCATTCCGTTGGCGCGGCGGCCATGGTCGTCGCGCGGGCATCCGTGGGCGAGCCGCCCGGCGAAACAAAATGCGCGCCGACCGACACGCCCAGCCACAGCCCGACCGCGCAGGCCGCCGCGGCGCGCGCCATCCGGGCCGGCAGAGCGGCGGAGAGGGCCAGGGAAACGAGCG
Organism: Candidatus Sumerlaeota bacterium; assembly: GCA_026398515.1. Classification (GTDB taxonomy): domain Bacteria; phylum Sumerlaeota; class Sumerlaeia; order JAPLSS01; family JAPLSS01; genus JAPLSS01. The sequence goes on from JAPLSS010000320.1 coordinate 2,149, forward strand.
GCTCCCACAACGCCGCGCGCGCCTTTTCCCAGCGGTCCGCGCGCCGCAGCCGCGGGGCGATCCGCTGCGCCAGGCCGTCGAAATACGACCGGGGCGGCAAATGGGAATCCGCCTCGGCGCGCAGGGCTTCGCCGACGGCTTCCTGCACTTCGAACCACTCGCGGCAGAAGGCGCAAGACGCCAGATGGTCCTCGACCTGCGCCGCCAGCGTCGCGCTCAGTTCATCGGCCACGTAGGCGCCGTAGCGGGATTGCACGCCGTTGCAGTTCATCGTTAGTTGGCATTTTTGATTTTCCATTTGGGGGCGCTTTTGGTCTTCCTCGCGATTGTCGCCGATGGCCGGCTGGAAATTGCCGCAGCGGGTCCCAAAAATCGAAAATCAAAAATCAAAAATTCCTTTCCTCGTGCAACGGTTCGACTCGTCCGCGCTCCTGGCCGCCCTGGAGGCTGCGCCATTCGGCGGCGAGGTCTTTCTGCAATTTGCGGCGCGCCTGGTGGATGTTGAACTTCACCGCGCCCTCGCTGCATTCCATGGCTTCCGCCGTTTCCTTGATGGATAGACCCTCGATCTCGAACAAAAGGATTGCCATCCGTTGTCGTTTTGGCAGCGCCTCGATGGCGGAACGAATCCGGGCCATTAGCTCCTTGTTCATCAGGTCGTCCCGCGGGTTCGGCGCCGCCCCGTTCTGGAACATGACCTCCAGGTCTTCCTTCTCGGTCGTCTCGTCGAGGGGGGTATAGGCGTGGCGGCCCTTGCGCGTGCGGTGCGTGTAGCACTGGTTGACCAGGATGCGCATCGCCCAGCTGGGGAACTTTTCCACCTGCTTGAGCGACTCGAAATGCCGGTACATGCGCACCAGCGTCTCCTGGAGCGCCTCGTCGGCGTCGTCGTGGTCGCGCAGGAACGAGAACGAGAGGCGATATAAGTCCGCATAAATCAGACGGTAAAGCCTTTCAAACGCTTCGCGGTCGCCGGAGCGACAGCGCTCGAGCAAAGCGGCGGGAACGGCAGCTAAAGACACGGGAACCAGTCCTTGCCAGAAGCGGTCGCTTCTAGGAGTCCGACCTGATCCGGCGGAAAAAGGTTTGGCGCGCTCCGGGGCTTTTTTTGCCTCGGGCCTGCCTGCCGGATCGGCATCGCCCGAAACGGGCGGCGTTTAGCCTAGCATAGCGGAAAGGAGGAGGCTTGCCAAGAGGCAATCGCGGCAGCCGGGGGATTCGCTAAGCTTCAGCGATGACAGCCGGCGCGGGCAGGGCGCGGCGGATTTCGTTCAGCCGATAGCCGAAGCCCGCTCCGGCGATGGTCGAGAGATCGACCATCCCGCCGCGTCGACGGTAGACGCCGGGATGGACTTCCGCTTCGACGCTTGAGGCCTCGGGGTAGAACTGCATCCCGTTGGTCTCCACGCCCATGATCGTGCCGGCGTGCGCGGCCAGCAGGACGTGCGGAATCTGCGCCAGCATCGGGTTGGTCAGGTCCTGGACCATCAGCGTCATGCCGTGCGCCTTCGCCCAGCAAAGCGACAGCAACGCGCCCGTCTGCGTCTTGCAGGTCTTCAGCGCCACGCCCGTCCAGCCCAGCGAGCGCCCCAGTTCGATCAGCCGCCAGTCGTGGGCGCTTTCGTCCATGAACAGCGGCTTGCGGGCCGAAACCGACCGCACGTCGATGCGACAACTCTCCAGGTCGTAGGGGAACGGTTGCTCGACGTAGAGGATCATGCCATAGAGGCGCGGGTGTTCGGCGAGCAGGCGGTCGAGGATGTCGGTCACATACGCCGGATCGCCGACCGTGCAGTTGAAATCGCTGGTCAGCCAGTCGACGCCCGTCTCGATAGCGATGTTTCCGACGCGAACCAGGCGTTCGTAGTCCCACGGCGCGTCGTTCCCGCGCAGTTTGACCTTGAGACACTTCAGCCCGTCGCGCTGAATCCAATCGCGCAACAGCACGGGATAGCCGTCGTTCGGCTCCGAGCCGTCGAGGTCGCCGGCGTCGATGGCGTCCTTTCCGCCGACGAGGTGCCAGGCGGGCAAGCGCTGCGCGCGGGGAAAGCGCAGGAAGTCGGCGGGGGACTTGCCGGCGAAGGAGGCCGTCGAATCCGCCGCGGGCGCAAGGAAATGCGCCAGGTCGGCGTTCATGAATTCGGCGGTATAGGTCTCGTAGACGTAGCGCCCGTGGAGGACGCCGTAGGCGTCGTGCAATGCGATGTCGAACGCCGAGCACGCGATCAAGGCCGCCAGCCAGGGCATCGGCTCGCGGCCGGCGCGCCGCCGATTGACCTCTTCCAACAAGTTGGGCAGAGCGTCGCGCAGGAAGGCGTGGCCGATTTCGATAGGGTGGCCGAAGCAATCAAAGGAGGCCCATGCGCGCGTCAGATGCGCGCAGAGATCCTGAAACGCAGTCAGCCGCTCGTCATAGGCGAGATCGCTCGGCCAGGCCCACTGGACGCTGAGCGGAGTCTCGCCCCAGCCGTCCGCCGAACGTCCGGCTCGGTCGCGCACGGTCAGCCTCACGCGCGCGCACAGCACGTGAGTCAGCGTCTCCGGCCCGAATTTCAACGGCACGCGCGTTTCCTCGGGCAGGTAGCGCAGCGCGCAGGCGATGGGGCGAACGTCGGTGGAATGGGGCATCTTTGCGCCTCAGCGTCTCCGCGGCGTGACGTTCTCCGAGAGAAGGCTTCAGAAGGTCCTC
>JAPLSS010000690.1 GCA_026398515.1 Candidatus Sumerlaeota bacterium
CCCGGCGAACGAAGCGAACACGTGGCCGCGGATCGGCGGCCCCAACGCCTTCAGCGTCGCCTTAGCCGTCCGCTCCAACTGGCGCACCGTGTGATGGGCGAACAGGATGTCCGACGAGGGCCGCGTGGGGCGGACGCTGAGGACGAGGATGCGTCCGTCGGCGCTGATCGAATACCCCTCGTGCTGCGGGAAGAGGACCGGGCCGAAGTGCGGGATCAGGTCCGCGCGAATCTCGTCGAGGATGCCGAGCGGGTCGCTGTCGGGCGCGATGCTGAACCCGGCGGCGGCCTTCGCCTCGTCCAGGCGCCGGTCCAGGCTCTCCTCCGTCAGATCGGCCTGAATCGCCGCCCATTTTCGCTCGTCCAGCAGGGCCAGCAGCCGCGGATCGCCCAGATTGCCGAAATACCCCTGCATCTCCTCGTCGGTCTTGTAGTCGACGTCGACGAGAAACGGCGGGCGGGCCGCGGCGTTGGCGTCGCGCAGGTCTTTGGCCAGTTGATCCGCCGCGGCGGTCAGCAGCGCCTGCTGGCCCGGCTTGTCGGCTTCCAGGGCGATGAGGATCGTGTCGAAGGTCTGGGGAAACGCCTCGCGCACCACCTCGTTCGCCAGCGCGGCTTCGGACTCCGGCGGCAGGAACTTCGTCCAGTCGTAATCCATGCGCAGCCGCGCCGCGTAGACGGTGGCCACAATCGTCGCAACGGCCAAGGCGGCCGCGACAATCCACGGGTAGCGGTAGGCGAAGCGGGCGAAACTGAGGAGGATCTTGCTGCGCATGATTACGCGATTCTGTTTCGACACCTGGAGTATGGAGTCCCGCCTTCAGGCGGCATGCTCAGTCGCGATCTCACATCCGATTCGATTCATTCCGCCTGAAGGCGGGACTCCATACTCATGCTTGCTGCGCCGGTGAGTTCGTAGCGCAACCTTCAAATTGTACGACGGCGCGAAGCCTGTGCGACCCGAAGGCCGCACGACGAACTCATGGCGTCGGCTCGAACAACTCCGCCAGCGGCCGAACCTGCGCCCCTTCCGTGTCCATCTGGAACACCTTCGGCGTTGCCCCTCGCCGTCCGGCTCGAACAGGCGCGCCGCCTGGATCAACCCGTCCTTGCGCCGCACCACGTATTCCTCCATGCGCGGTGCGCGGGTCGGCGTCCCCTCGCGCACGGCCCGAACCGTCAGCGCGTCGCCCTGGAACGCCAGGGACCCCGGATCGGCGCCGCGCGCCTGCTCCTCCTTCACCGCGTCCAGAAAACTGCGGCCGATCAGGAAGGCGCGAACGACTTCGAGCGGCTCGACGCCGCCGATCAATTCGGGATGCGACGCCAACTCCGCCGCGGAGCCCTCGAAGACCTTCCCCTCGCGGTTCAGTTTGATGCTCACTCGTCCGCCCGTCTGCAAGATCTCAAACACCGTCCCCACCGGCAGGCGCGAGGCGCGGAAGCGCAGGCGGTCCGGCGCGGAATACAGGAGATTGCCGTCCACCACGTCCTTGCCGCGGATTCCTTCGCCGGAGACGATCAATTCGCCTTGGCCCTGAAACGTGCGCGGTTCGGGCCAGCGCGCCTCTAGTTGCGGCAGAATGGCGCCGAGCGTCTGCGGCGGCGCCGAAAGCGGCCGAACCGAGCTGTAGGGCTTCTGGATCAACACGCAGCTGGAAAGACCGCCCGCGAGAAGCGCCAGCGCAATCCGACCGCCGACGCCAAGGACCCGCCCGTTGCGAACCATCCGTCAAACCGCCTTTGGCCCGAGAGTATTCTCATCGAATGCCCGCTTCCAACATACTCATGCCACGGCAAAGCGAAAAGGCAAATCTTCCGCCCGGGCGGTTCGAGGCCCGAGTTCCTCGCCCATTTTTCGGGCGCCTCGCGGCGTAAAGAAACCAAGGAAGACGACTGCGACGTGAGTTTGGAATGGCGGCTTCGGCCGTTCCGCAAGCGCCCAAGGCCCCTCTCCCAATGAATCCCGCGAAGGGCCGGTCCGTCGGCGGGCCGTCAGGCGCCCGGTGAAGCCGCTGTCACGAGGAGGGGACCGGCCTGCTCCCGCGGGCCGACGGTCGACATATCGATCGCCTGGAACCCAATCTTATAGGCCGGCGAGTCGGGCTTGAGCTCGAAATTGTAATTCTCGGGATCGACGAACAAGGGGTCCGCAATCACGGAATGACCATTCTGTCCGAGTTTCCGCCACTCTTCAAAGTGATGCTTCAGGCTGGGCGTCTCGCCGCCTCGTGTGTCCCAGAACAGGTTGCGGTCCATGCGCAGCCCCGCGCCTCCCCAATTCCCGTCAGCCACGTCGCCCTCATCGTAATAGATGATGTTTCCCTCGAAGGTGAACGGCAATTCCGGATCCACCCTCTCTGTTCGGCTGAGTTGAAACTCGTTGCCGAAGGCGAAGATGTTGTTCCGGATCGTCTGGTTCTGGCCGTAGTTCT
>JAPLSS010000938.1 GCA_026398515.1 Candidatus Sumerlaeota bacterium
GCCGGCTTGTCGGCTGGCTCGACGACTGCTCCTCCTGGTGTTGCGGCTGACCTTCCTTCTGCTGATCGTTCTGCCCCTGCTGGTTCTGCTGTTGATCCTGCGGCTGGCTCGCCGGCCGGCTTTGCGATTGGTTCTGCTGCTGGTTCTGGGGCTGACTCTGCGGCTGTTCTTTCTGCTGCTGCTTGATCTTGTCGTACAACTCCTTCCAAGCGCGCTTGGCCTGCTCGAAGTTATACTTGGCGTCGGCGTCGGCGGGATCGATCCTCATCGCTTCGCGGTTCGACTCCATCGCCGCCTGCAGTTGGTCCAGCGCTTTCTGATAATCGCCCGCCTCTTCGGCCGCCATCCCCATCCGGTATTGACAGACGCCGATGTTGTAGTGCGTCTTCGATTTCAGCGTTTCCTTCGAGGAGATCATATTGTTGAAGCTCTGAATCGCCTCCTCGTATTTCCGCTCGCTCGCCAGCGCCAAGCCGATGTTGTAATGCAATTCGGGCGATTCCGGCGCGTCGACCTGCGCCGCCTTGTATGTGTCCAGCGCCTTGTCATACTCGCCCTTTTCCGCCAGCGTGTTCGCCTCGGAATTCCTCGCCGCCAACGGATCGCGCCAGTCGAAAGCCGCCGCCGTCCAGGGCGTCAGCCACGTCAGGAGGGCCGCCACGAGCGCTGGAAACATTGCGCGCTTCATGATTCCCCTCCCGCCATTGACTCAGTCCGCGCCGCGGCCTTCGGACGCCGCTTGCGGTCGCCCATCAGCATCTCCAACGTCAGCAGCATGATGGCCGGCAGCAGGAAATACTGATACCGGTCGCGGAACAGCGAATGCGTCAGCGATTCCAACCGCTTCTTCTCGATGGACTGCATGTCCTCGTAAATCGCGTCGATTTCCTTGAAGCCGCTTTCCAGCCCCAGGATCGCGCTGCCGCCGGTGGCCTGCGCGATCTTCTTGAGCGTCTCGAAATCGAGCTTCGAGTTAACCTTGTGCCCCTCCTTGTCTTCCTTGTAGCCCCCGGTCGACAGCGGAATCGGCGCGCCCTGCTCCGAGCCGATGCCGACCGCGTAGATGATCACCCCGTCCTTCGCCGCCTCCTGGGCCCCATTCACCGGATTCGACCCCTGGTCTTCGCCGTCGGTGAGGAGGACGAGCGCCTTGTGGCCCAGTTCGTTCTGCTCGAAGTTGCGCGTGGCCACCTCGATCGCGTCCCCAATCGCCGTGCCGGGCACGGGAACTGTGTCGGGGCCGACCGTGTCCAGGATGCGCTCCGCCAATCCATAATCCAAGGTCAGCGGACACTGCACGAAGGCCGCGCCCGCGAACGCGATGATGCCCACCCGATCGCCTTTCAGCTTATGAATCAGGCCCTTCAGCTGCTCCTTGGCGCGCGTCAGCCGGTCCGGCGGAATGTCTTTCGACAGCATGCTCGCCGACGTGTCGATGGCGATGAACAGATCGACGCCCTTGCGCTCGACCCGCCGCTCCACCGCCCCGTATTGCGGCCGCGCCAGGCAGAACGCCGCCAACGTGAAGCCGGCCAGCAGCAACCCGTCCTTGGCGAGCTGCTTGGCCCGGCTGACGCTCGGCAGCAACCGCCCGAGCAGCTCCACGTCGGCAAACCGCGCCAGCAGCCGCCGCTTGCGCCACTGCCGCCAGCCGAGAAACCCCGCCAGCAGCGGCGCGAGCAGCAACAGCGCCGGCCATTGCGGATGTTCAAACCGCAAACCCATGAAGCACCTCATAGGCGGTGGGCGCACCTGAAATGGACGAAGTGGACGCTAGGAACGCCATGGACTTGTCGGATCGGTTGCCGTCCATTTCGTCCATTCCGTCCATGTCGTCCACTCTGTCCATGTTGTCCACTTCGTCCACCCCGTCCTTTGAAGCCGACCGCCCGGGCAATCACGCTTGGCCCCTACGGCAGCCTTAAAAACACCGTATTCCCCAACAGTATCTCCAACGCCAGCCAGATCAGCCCCGGGATCAACAGCCACTCCATTTTCTCATCGTAATGATCATATTCCGTATATTGCTCCTTGGTCTTCTCCAGCCGGTCGATGTCGTCATAGATATCCTTCAAACTCTTATTGTCCGTGGCATTGTAATACTTGCCGCCCGTCCTCTCGGCGATGGCTTGGAGCGTCTTCGGGTCGAACTCCGCCTGCTGCACGCCGAACATCGGACCGAAGAAGCCCCCCGGGATGCGCGCCAGGGTGCGCCCCGTGCTCCCCACCCCGATCGTATACACGCGAATCTTGAAACTCTTCGCCAGGTTGGCCGAATCCAGCGGATCGATGGTCCCGATGGTGTCCACTCCGTCAGTGACCAGGATGATGACCTTGCTCTTTGCGTCGCTATCCTTCAGCCGGTTGACCGCGGTCGCCAGCCCCAGCCCCAGCGCCGTATGTTGCTCGCCGAGCCGGTCGTAGGTCAGCCGCCCGATGAAGTCCTTGATCACGCCATAGTCGAGCGTCAGCGGGCACAGGGTGAACGCCGCGTCGCCGAAAATCACCACCCCGATCCGGTCCGTCTTGCGTCCGTCGAGAAACTGACAGGTGACGCGCTTGGCTGCTTCGAGCCGGTTGGGGTTGAAATCCTGCAACTGCATGCTGCCGGAGATGTCCAGCGCGATCATGATGTCCACGCCGTATTCGTTGATGCTTCGCTCGCGCCATCCCAACTGCGGCCGCGCCATCGCCACGATGAAGAACCCCAGCGCCGCCAGCCGCAGCGCGTGCACGACCGGCCGCAACCGCAGCATGAGCGTCGGACGTAGCGCGCGAATGTGCTTCAGATCCGAGAACCGCACCGCGCCGCGCGCCGTTCGCCGGGAACGAAAGCGCCACGCCGCCAGCCCCGCCACGACGGGAAGCAACGCGAAATACAGCGGGTGCAAAAAGCGCACGTCGGTCCAGGGAACGTTCATGCGGCGCCCCCTTGTTCCGCATCGCCACTGGCGCCGCCCGCGACGCCCACGGCTTCCGGCGCCTCCGGCGTCGGCGTCACGGGCC
>JAPLSS010000368.1 GCA_026398515.1 Candidatus Sumerlaeota bacterium
GCGTGTGGAACGCCGGCATGCGCACCGGCAAGGGCACGCCCTACAACGGCGGCACGCGCGCCATCGGCTTCTTCCGCTGGCCGGGAACGCTCCCGCCCGCCGAAGTGGACCGACTCACCGCCCACATCGATCTCTTCCCCACCTTCGCGGAACTGGCCGGAACGAAGATCCCCGACGGCGCGCGGTTGGACGGCTACAGCCTCGTGCCGCTGCTGGAGGACCCCAACGCGCCATGGCCCGACCGCTATCTGTTCACCCACGTCGGGCGCTGGGCGAAGGGCCAGGCTTCGAACTCGAAATATCAAAAATGCAGCGTGCGCCACGGCCCCTATATCATGGTCAACCCCGGCGGCAAGGGCCAGCCGAAGTGGGAACTCTATGACCTGAAATCCGACCCTGGCGAGAAGAGCGACATCGCCGCCGAACGCCCCGACATCCTCAAAGACTTGGAGGCGGCCTACGACAAGTGGTGGGACGAAGTCCTGCCGTGCCTGGAAAACGAAAACGCCGTCGGCCCGGCGGTCAACCCGTTCAAGGAGTTATACTGGAAACAATACGCCGGCCCCGGCCCCAACAACGTCCCGCCCGGCACGTCTCCCGCCACGCGGAACAAGAAAGCTCCCAAGGCGGATAAGCGACAAGGCGCCCCAAAGGGTTGACGCTCTTGGAGGCGGCCCGAGGAGCCGCCCGTGGGGCTGGACATTTCCCATTGGACATCGGCCATTCGATTCAGAGAGAGTCCTCATCGACTTCGCCTCAACGCGTTTCCCTATCTCTATCGCGCGTGAGGAGCCGACCATGCGACGACTGATCACCGTGACCGGCCCGGACCGCCCGGGGTTGATCGCCGCCATTTCGCGCGTGCTGGCCGACGCCGGGGCCGATCTGGAAGACATCTCGATGACCCGCCTGTCGGGCAACTTCGCCATGATCCTGGTGGCGCGCCACGGCGAGGAGGCGCCGATCCGCGACGGGCTGGACGAGGTTTCCCGGCGCCTCGGCCTGTTCATCCACGTCGAGCCGTCGGTCGAAGCGCCCGAAGAGCAGGAAGCCAACGGCTTCGTCTCGGCGGTCGGGCCGAACCGCATCGGCATCGTGGCGGCCGTGTCCAAGGTTCTCGCCGACCATGGGGCCAACATCCTGGAGATGAACACGCGGCTGCTGGAGAAGACCGAAGTCCCGGTCTATTTCGTGCGGATCGAAGCGCTCATTTCGGCGGATTGGGAAGCGGTCGCTCGCGAGCTGGGCGAAGTCGGCGCGCAGTTGGGCATCGAAGTCCGCCTGGAGCCGCTGGAGCAGAGCGATTTATAACCACTACGGGTCCTCTTGTTCGGAGTGACGGCTTTAGCCGTTAGAAGCAACGCCCTGCAAGATAACGCCTGAAGGCGTCACTCCAAACGGGGATTCTCTCCTTCTTCACGCCATGGCCGTCCGCCCCATCGTCCTCTATCCCAATCCCATCCTCCGCGAGAAGGCGCGCCATGCCGATCCCGCCAGCGAGGAGGTCCGCCGCGCGCTCCAGGACCTTTGGGACACGCTGGACGACCACACGGGCGTCGGGCTGGCCGCGCCGCAGATCGGGCGCCCCTTGCGGATGATCGTTGTCGATGCGACGCGCGCGCGGCATCCCGTGTCGAACCACGGGCGCGTGGCGTTGCTCAATCCCCGCCTACTGACGGCGGAAGGCCGGATCTCAGTTCGCGAAGGCTGCCTGTCGATCCCCGACCTGGTGGCCCACGTCCCGCGCGCCGAACGCGTCACGGTCGCCGGAACTCTGCCCGACGGCCGCCCGGCGACGCTGGCGCCCGAGGGGTTCGAGGCGGTGATTTTTCAACACGAAATCGACCACCTCGACGGCGTGCTGTTCATCGACCGCGTGCGCCGCGCCCGCGACTTGAAGGCCCGTCCAAAGTAGGTCCGCCCTGCTCCAAAAATCGGGGTATGGAGTCCTGCCTTCAGGCGGAATGCTGCAAACCCAGCTGAAGCGAGGCATGTGTAATTCCGCCTGAAGGCGGGACTCCATACTCCGATTCTCGTTCGTTTCGGAGCGCCGCGAAGCGCCATGCATTGCTCTCCCGAAAATGAGTTTGTAGTGCGATCTTTAGGTCGTACAGATGCGCCCGAAGTCCCGGAAACAACTACGACCTGAAGGTCGCACTCCGAACCTCATTTTCGGGTTTTCCGGGGTGACCCAAAGGGCCATGAAAGGCTGCTCTGAGAATCCCAGTAGGTCGTACCGCGGCCCGATTGACCTTCTCTCACCCTTGCGCTTGAATGAGCGGACTGATCATGGAGAGCCGTCCGCCCATGCCCGCTCCGGCCTTTCGTCGGATTCTATTCCTCAACCCGCCCTCGGGCCTGTACCGGCGCGACGACCGCTGCCAGTCCACCGTCGCGGACCAGACGGTTCAGATCATTTTCCCGCCGATGGATCTCGCGGTGATGGCCGCCGTGGCGCGCCGCGCCGGGGCTGAAGCGCGGATCGCCGACTATCCCGCCGAAGGGCGCGATTGGAGCGCCTTGGCCAAGGACCTCGATGAGTTCCGCCCGACTGCGGTCCTTCTTTCCGTGACCACCGCCACGCTCGACGTTGACCTGTTGGCCTGCCGCGCGGTCCGGGACCGCCTGGGCGCGGAGGTCGTGACCATCGCGCGCGGCGAGATTTTCGATCCCATGGGCGTAGAGATTTTGGCGCGCTGGCCGGAGCTGGATCTCGGGCTGTTCGGGGAATGCGAGCTGTCGTTGGAGGCGTTGATTCAAGGCAAAGCGAGGGCCGAGATCCCGGGGCTGGTCTGGCGCAACGGCGAAGGCCGCATTCAGAAGACGCCGATGCCGGGCGCGATCGACGACCTCGGCGCGCTGCCCCGCCCGGCGCGCGACTTGTTGCGCAATGATCTCTACGTCAGCCCCGAGACCGGCCGCCCGCTCACCGTGATCCATGGCAACCGCGGCTGCCCGGCGAAGTGCATCTTCTGCCCCGCCGGCTCGCTCTCCGGCTACCGGCTGCGGCTGCGTCCGGCGGCGGACGTGGTCGACGAGGTCCGCGAGTGCGTCGAACGCTTCGGCATTCGCGATTTCCTCTTCCACGGCGACACGTTCACGATGAACAAGCGTTGGCTGCTGGAGGTGTGCGACGGAATCGCCGAGCGCGGACTGACGATCCACTGGGGCTGCAATTCGCGCGTCGACACGATGGACGACGAGCGCGCCGCGGCGATGAAGCGCGCCGGCTGCTGGGTCGTGGCGTTCGGCGTCGAGAGCGGCGTGCAGGAGCTGCTGGACAAGATGAAGAAAGGCGCGCGCGTCGAGCGCGCCCGCGAGGCGGTGGCCGTCTGCAAGCGCCACGGGCTTCGCACGCACGCCTTCTACGTCATCGGCCTGCCCTGGGAGACGGAAGAGACGCTGGAGAAAACTTTCCAGTTCGCGCGCGAACTGGACACGGATTTCTTTGACTTCAACATTGCCTATCCGCTGCCGGGGACGGAGCTCTACGAGATCGCGCTGGCGGAAAACCTGATCGCCGAAGGCGACCTGCGCGAGACGGGGTACGCCCGCGCGGCGATGCGCACGTTCACGCTTTCGCCCGCGCGGCTGACCCAATGGCGGCGCCGCTATTTCGCCCTCAAGGCGGCCCATATTTCTCCGGAGGATCGTCGATGGAAACCACCATGCGCGCAATGCAGTACCACGCCCCCGGCCGCCCCGAGATCGTCGAACTGCCGATCCCGACTCCCGGCGAAAACCAGGTGTTGGTCAAGGTGCTCGGCGTGACCACCTGCCCGCAATGGGACCTTCATCTGATGAGCGGCGAGCCCATGTTTGAGGGCCGCCCGCTGCCCTACCCGTACCAGCCCGGCCAGCCCGGCCATGAGGCGATGGGCGAAGTGGTCGCCGTCGGCCCCGGCGTCGCGGCTCCCGCCGTGGGCCGGCGCGTCGTCGCCTGGCGCGATCAGGGGCACCACCGTCCCGGGGCCTACGCGCAATACAATGTGTTTGAAGCCGAACACGTCCTGGAGATCCCGCGCGACATCGAACCCGAAGACATCGCTTCGCTGGAACTGGCGATGTGTTTGTTCGGCGCCTTCGACCCGCTGGCGCGCTGGACCGAGATCCGCCGCAAGTCGATGGCCATCGGCGGCTTGGGGCCGGCGGGCTTGATCGCCGTGCAGATGGCGCGCGCGTTCGGCGCGGCGGACGTGATCGGCATCGATCCGCTGCCCGACCGGCGCGCGCTGGCGTTGGACCTCGGCGCGACGGAGGCGCGCGACGCCGATCCGGCGCTCCTGCCCAAGGGCGCCAAGGCAAAGGACGCGTTCGATCTCGCCATCGAATGCGCGGGCCAGGCGGCTTCGCTTCGTCTGCTGATGAACTCGACCCGCGAGGCCATCTCGATTTTCGGTGTCCTGCGGGGAGAAGTCGCCTACTCGCAGCGACACACGCGCGGGCTGGCGATCCTTGGCTACGCCGGCCACAGCCGCGCGGCGGGCGAGAGGGCGCTGCGGCTGATCCTCGACGGCCAGGTGCGTTTGCGCCCTCTGGCGACGAAGACCCTGCCGCTGCGCCGCTACGCCGAGGGCATCCAACTCCTGCGCGAGCGCCAGGCGATCAAGATCTGCTATTTGCCCTGGGCGGACTGAGTCACGGCGCGATCTTGGCCCGGATGTCTCACCAGCGGGAGGCAATTGCAAAAGTCGTTCGAGTGGCGAGGGCGCCCGCGCGTTGTTTGTGGCGTAGGCTTTCCAGCCTGCGCGTTGCCCAATCCCGGGTTCGAAGCTGCGCAGGCTGGAAAGCCTACGCCACGAACCGCAGGAGGCAGGCCCCGGCGGCCAACGTCAGGCCGAACAGCGCCAGGACGCGCGCGAACAGCCGGGGGCGGCCCAGAACGGCGACCGCGATCCCCTTGAACGCCACGTTGGCCATCGCCGCCACCAGGATCGCCCGCCACGCCGAGTCCGTCGACAGATAGCCGTTGCGCGCCAGTTGCGCCGTCGACAGGGTGATGGCGTTGATGTCGGTCAACCCGGACAGCGCCGCCACCGCCAACACCCCGCTCTGCCCGAAGCGCTCCTTCGCCGCCGCCACCGCCAGGCTGACGACCGCGTACATGAGGCCGAAGGCGATCGCCGCGCGCAGGTGCGTGCTCGGAGTCGGGCGCTTCTGCTCTTCGTCCAGCGGGCCGGCGAGCCGATACGAAGCGGCGGACAGGAGGGCCGTGACGCCCAGCATGCAAATGAACGGCGGGGCCATGCCGGCGAACTGGCGCGGGGCCACCACGCCGACCTCGAACAGAATGCGCGCGAACACGACCGCGGCCGCCAGCATGATCATCGCCGCGGCCGGACCCGCCGCCGCCCCGGAGCGCCGGGAGTCGCGGGCGTAGGTGACGGTGGCGGCGGTGCTGGAAACCAAGCCGCCCAGCAGACCCCCCAACAGCACGCCGGCGCGCGGCCCCAGCAGCTTGGCCACGACGTACGCCCCCAGGCTAATCCCCACGATCAGCGCCACCATCAGCCAGATCAGGAACGGATTCAGCACGCCGTACGGGCCATACGCGCGATTGGGCAGGATGGGCAGAATGACCAGCGCCACCAGCGTCAGCCGGCTGATGGCCTTGAAATCCTCCTCGCCCAACGCATGCACGAAATCATGCAGCGGCGTCTTCCAGTGCAGCAGCACGGCCACGCCGCCGCCGATGGCCAGCGCCGGGGCGGTCAGGCCCGAGGCCAGCGCCACCCCAACCAGGAACATGACCAGCGCGGCCATCTCGCTGGTCAATCCGGCGCCGAACTGGCCGGCCTTCGCCTGTATGACGTTGGATTGAATGATGAAACCGGCGAGGGCCACGAGGCCCGCCGCCACCGTCCACCCGCCGTAGCGCTCGGAAAGCGCGCCGCACAAGACGCCCAGAACGGTGATCAACGGGAAGGTGCGGACGCCCGCCGTGCCCCGCGCGGCCCACTCGCGCTCGGCCCCCACCAGCAGCCCCAGCCCCAACGCGATGCCCAGCGGGAGGAAGAGGGAAGGATCCATCGGATGGCCCCCGGTCGGAGAGATTGCCGATACAGTGGCGCAGGCTTTCCAGCCTGTGATTGGCCGAATGACGCGGAATGCTTGACGTCACTGGCTGGAAAGCCTGCGCCACGAGCCGCGGAAGCGCGGAAAACGCGCCGTCCCGGCAACCGCCTACCGGCGCAATCGGCGTTGCAGCAAGTCGACGAGGATGTTCAGCGCGTTCAGCGACCGTTGGCCTTTCCGTGTCGAGTAGCGGTCATAGACGATGCGCACGTCCACCTCTTGAATCCGCAGCCGTTGGCGCGAAATCTGTTCGAGGATCTCCGAGGCGTGGGCCATCCGGTTCAGCGTGATGCGAATGCGTTCGGCGGCTCGCCGGTTGAGCGCGCGCAGGCCGTTGTGCGTGTCGGTGACGCGGATTCCCGACGTCAGGCGCGTGAACCGGGTGGCCAGGCGCAACACGATTCGGCGGACCGGCGGAATGGCCGTTCGGGATTCCGGATGTCGGAACCGGGTCCCCAGCGCCACGTCGCACTCGCCGGCGAGAACCGGCTGCAAAAGCGGCGGCACGTCCTCCGCCCGGTGCTGGCCATCGGCGTCAAAGGTGACGAGAAACTCGGCGCCGCGATGCAGGGCGTAGTCGATCCCCGTTTGAAGCGCGGCGCCTTGCCCCAAGTTGATCGGATGGCGCAGGCTGTGCACGGGCAGTTGGCGGACGGCGGCCGTGGTGTCGTCGGAAGAGCCGTCGTCCACCACCACGATGGAATGGCCGAGGGGAATCAGGGAGCGCAGGACGCCGGCGATGGCTTGCGCCTCGTTGAACGCCGCTACGACGATCCAAACGTTGTGTCGCTCGCGCTGACTCATCATAGGGGTCTTCTTCGACAGCGTACGCATCGGACGATTGGGTGACGCAGGCTTTCCGGCCTGTGGACAGCATTCATTCCGAGTTCGGCAAATCACAGGCTAGAAAGCCTGCGCCACTGACGACGGCGACCGCTTGTACGAACTCACGATTCTTCTGACACGTGGAGACCGCGGGAATCAATCGCAAAATCGTAAGGCTCTCCCCACCCGCGCCAGGAGAACTGGCCCAGGCGCTCCTGGATGCGGGGAGCGTCGGCGGCGGAACGGGCCATCAGCATGATGAACCCCCCGCCGCCCGCGCCGACGCATTTGCCGCCCGAGGCGTAGGGCTGCGCGGCGGCGAACAAGGTCTCGAGGACGTCGCTGGTGGTGCCCGCGCACATCAGTCGGTACAGGAGCCGCGTGCGCGTCAGCAGGTCGCCAAACCGGTCGAACTCGCCGCCTTCCAGCGCCTCGCGCATTTCGAAGGCCAGATCGTGGAGCGCGCGCAGGGCGTTCAGCACGTCGGTGTTTCCGGACAGGTAGCCGACGACGATTTCGCGCAGCATGTTGAAGGCCACGCGGCGCTTGCCCACGTAGTAAAGCACCAGCCGCCGCTCGAGCTCGGCGCGCACGTCGCCGCTCAGGCGCAGCGGCTCCACGCATGGTCGAAGAACGAACGACGGATCGGGGGCCACGGTGACGAGTTTGACCTCCGGGGCCAGCGCGCCGATCTGGTTCTGCCAGCCGCCTCCCGAGGTCAGCAACTGCTCCAGGTAAAGCGTCTGCCGGAAAATGGTGTCCAAATCGAGCGGCGCGCCGAACAGGCGGCGCAGGCAGGCGATCGTCGCCGCGCCCAGGATGCTGCTCGTCCCCAGGCCGCTGCCCTTGGGGACGTTGCTCACCGTGACGAGCCGCAGCCCGTGGCCCCAGCGCGCCAGCCGATCCTCCAGCGGCGGAACGTCAGGGTCGTTCTCGGAGCAGAAGCCCACGGCGCTGAGGGCGGCTTTGACCAAGCCGAACGGATCGCCCAGCCGTTGAAAGCGATGGAGGTCCGCCGCGGTTCTCAACGTCTCGAACCCGCGGGCATTGACGCTTTCCAGAAGGAGGGCCGGCTCGTCGATCTTTTCGCCCAGCACGCGGATCGGGTATTCGCCCTTGAGCTGCACGGCGGCGCTGAGGATCACCCCGCCCTGTTCGAGGCACTGCGGCGGGGTGTCGGTCCACCCGCCGCCGAAATCCACGCGCGCCGGGCTGGCGATGACGACGCGATCGGCGCGCAGGATGTCGAGGTCGAGCGCTTCCGTGCGGCGGACGCCCAGGGCGACGGCGTCGGCCACTTTGCGCAGCGCCGCGTCGGCCGCCTCGCGCG
>JAPLSS010000737.1 GCA_026398515.1 Candidatus Sumerlaeota bacterium
TTTCGCGGGCTTGGCCTACCGCATGCGCTACGTCAACCAGGTGCGCGACTAAAGCGGCGCGAGCTTTCCAGCCTGCGCGGGCTCGAACCATCGCAATCCGCCCAGCAACGCAGGCGGGAACGCATACGCCCCTGATTCCACCCGAAAGGAGAAATCGAATGGACGTGATGGAGCGCATCCGAGCCAAGGCGCGCGCGGGGCGCAAACGGATCGTGCTGCCCGAGGCGTTGGTCGACGAGCGGACGCTGAAGGCGGCGCGCAAGGTGGCCGACGAAAAGTGGGCGCGGCCCCTGCTGCTTGGGCCGATCGATCAACTGAGCGCCCTGGCGAAGTCGGCCGGCGTCAAGATCGACGATTTGGAAATCCGCAATCATCTGGCCGACCCGCGACTGGACGAGTTTGTCGAGACCTATCGCAAACGGCGCGCCAAGGAGAACCTGAGCGCCGCGCAGGCGCGCGAGGTGTTGGCCGATCCGCTCTTCTTCGGCGCGATGCTGGTGGCGGCGGGCGAGGCCGACGGCATGACGGCCGGCGCGGTCAACACGACGGCCAACGTCCTGCGCGCCTCGATCAAGTGCATCGGCCCGAAACCGCACATCAAGACCGTGTCCAGTTTCTTCATCATGATCGTGCCCGACTGCCCCTACGGCGACGCGGGCGTGTTCGTGTTCGCCGATTGCGGCGTGGTGCCCGACCCCGACGAAGCGCAATTGGCCGACATCGCCGCGGCCTCGGCCGAAAGCGCGAACACGCTGCTCGGCATGGAGCCGAAGGTCGCGCTCCTCTCCTTTTCCACCAAGGGCAGCGCCGTGACGCCTTCGAGCCAAAAGGTGGCGGCGGCGGCGAAAGCGGCGCAGCAGAAATGCCCGCAATGGGTGTTCGACGGCGAACTGCAGGGCGACGCGGCGCTGGTGGAAGCCATCGGCCGGCGCAAAGCGCCCGGCAGCCCGGTGGCGGGCAAGGCCAACGTGCTCGTCTTCCCCGATCTCGACGCGGGCAACATCGCCTACAAACTGACGCAGCGGTTGGCCAAGGCCGAGGCCTACGGGCCGATCCTGCAAGGGCTGGCGCTGCCGGTGAACGACCTGTCGCGCGGCGCCACGAGCGACGACGTGGCCAATGTCGCGGCTATCACCGCGGCGCAGGCCACCGGGACAAAGTGAATGCGGAATGCGGAGTGCGGAATGAACAACAAGGTATGCGCTGTTTGGCCTTCATTTCACAAGCCGTTTGTCGTTCATTCCGCATTCCGCACTCCGCATTCCGCATTTGATGGAAAGGGCCTCCCGTGAAACGAGTTATCTTCCTCGGCGACGGGATGTCGGACTGGCCGGTGGACAGTTTGGGCGGGCGGACGCCGCTGCAGGTTGCGGATATTCCGACGCTCGACCTTATCGCGCGCCGGGGGCGTTGCGGCATTTTCCATACGATCCAGGAAGGCATGCCGTCGGGGAGCGCCACCGCCAACCTGGGCGTGCTGGGATATGACGCCTACGCGTTGTTCGGCAAACGCGAGGGGCGCGGCGTTTTTGAGGCGGCAAGCATGGGCGTGGAATTGGCGCCCGACGACCTGGCCATGCGCGTCAACCTGATCGGTTTGGACGGGGACCGGATTAGGACCCACAGCGCCGGCCATATCACGTCGCCTGAAGCCGCCGAGTTGATCGAGTTCTGCAACGCCCGCCTCGGCGTCAAGGGCGTGAAACTGTATCCCGGCGTGAGCTACCGCCACTTGCTGGTGATGCGCGGCGGAAGGGACGAGGTCGATTGCGCCCCGCCTCATGACTACGTCGGCGGGCGGCTGGACGATCTGGCGCCGCGGGCCGAATCGCCCGAGGCCGAGGCGACCGCCGCGACGTTGCGGCGCGTGATCGCCCGCAGCCGCGAGATTCTGCCCGGTCATCCCGTCAACCAGCGCCGACGCGCCGCGGGCAAGATCGCCGCCGAGGCGCTGTGGCCCTGGGCGCCGGGCAGGAAGCCTGAGATGGCGACCATCCCCGAGCGCTTCGGCGTGCGCGGCGCGGTCATCGCCGCCGTGGATCTCGTCTTCGGCGTGGGCGTGCTGGCCGGCCTGGAGCCGATCCACGTCGAGGGCGCAACGGGCCTGCACGACACCAACTACGAGGGCAAAGCCGACGCCTGCATCGAAGCGCTCAAGCGACTTGAATTTGCGTTTGTCCACGTGGAAGCCAGCGACGAAGCCGGCCACGAAAAGAACGCGGAGTTGAAGGTGAAGACCATCGAAGCGTTCGACCGACGGCTGGTCGCGCGGGTGTTGGATTATCTGCGGCGCAAGAGGATCGAGGCCGTCGTCGCCGTCCTTCCCGACCACCCCACGCCCGTCGCCACCGGCGCCCACGTCATCGAGCCGGTGCCCGTGGCGCTCTGGGACCCGCGCGAGGCGCGGGATTCGGTGCAATCGTACGACGAGCAGTCGGTCCGCGCCGGCGCGCTCGTCGAATTGCGCGGGGATCAGTTCATGAAGTTACTAATGAAGTAACTTATCGGCGGCTCAATACAATCCTCTGACTTGAATAAGATCTCCACTGCGGCTTCCATTGGTTGGATCATACATTGAGTCCACGAGCCACGGAACTTGCTGGAGCGGGCCCATCCAACTGGCCGCTTCTTTCTCATGGCTGGTCATGTCAAGATCGTACTTTCCATCGGGACCAGGATACCAAACCATCCAGACTATGCCGAAGTGACCCCGCCAATAGCGCGGGTAAGCATGATTGGGAAAGGCCGAGAGCGGCACTTCTCTGAGGATCGGTCCTATTTCAGTTATGAGGGGGCCGCCCTCCTTGAAGAGTCCGCACCACTCGTGCATTGTGATTGGATGGTCGAAGACTTGATGGAACTTCAGTTCTTCCAGCGTATCCGGTGAGACGTTGAAAAGCACTCCGTACTCCTCAAGCGCTTGGGCAATAGCGCGCAACGAGGCCTTGTCTTCCTCCACTTTGCGCGGGGTCGATCGCGAGTCGACCACCCCATATCCGACAACGAGCGCCACACCAATGAAGCATATGCCTGCCGCCAGCCAGATCCGCACTTTTCGATTGCCAGCCATCGGTTTCCCCTTTCCCGATTACGAATCGACGTATCAACAGGGTCCGCTCCGGGAGTAGATGGCGCGCCTGATTACGGCCAACGGATGATGTCTCCGTGGCGGCTCCCGTTGGTGGGGTCGTACATGCGATCCAGAATCCAATCCGGAGGGCGCCGGAAATCGCTAGTCACCCACCGAATCACATCGTCTTCCTTGCCGGTTGGGTCGAAGTCGAATTTGCCATCGGGGCCGGGATACCAGGCGATCCAGAATTCGCCCCAACGGTCGGGGCCGAATCGCTGGTAATGCGGGTACGGGTGTCCGCGAAAAGCCGATCGCGGGACTTCCTTGAGGAAAGGCCCGACTTCAGAGACAAGAGGGCCCTTTTCCTGACCAGCGACGAAACCATAGTGGATTGGGTGATCCCAAGACTCATGGAATCTGAGTTGTTCCAAGGTGGCTGGGAGGAAATTCAGGTACATTGCGTAGTCCTCAATCGCGGCGGCGATGGCGCGCAAAGAGGCCTTATCCTCCGTTACGTTGCGCGTGGTCTGCAATTGCCCGGCGACCTTCAGGCCGACGGTGAGCAAGGAACCGAGAAGACCAATTGCCAATGCCGACCAAAGCCATTTCTTCCTGTAGCGTTTCATGGCCAACTCCATTCCGGCTCGTTATGAGAGGTGTGAGCGGGCGGACGCCCGCGATCCTCGAAAGGCGTTGTTGACGAAGGCTCCTTCCTGCCTGTGGAGATGGCAGGCACGGTAGACTACTGACTATATTATACGCAAAGCGTGAAATGTGCGCAAGAGAATCACGCGGGAAGGGCGGTTGAGTAGCGCCGGCTTTCCAGCCGGCAGTCGTTTCGAGAATCAGACGGCAAACCAAAGACTGCCGGCTCGAAAGCCGGCGCTACTCAACTTCAAATCAGCCTTGAAACGCCGTCAAATGTCGCTTCATGTGCCGGGCGATGTCTGCGGCGTGTTCGTCGGGATGCTCATCCAACAGCTTCAAAAAAGACGGCGCGAACACCGGGCCGTTGAGCACGTCGCCGTAGGCCACGTGAAGGACCTGGCGCGCCGCGTTGGCTTCGGGCGCGTCGAGGAAGCGGCGCTCCAAGTCGGCATCCGATGTGCGGTCGGGGTCGGGGACTTCCGATATGTCCGTCGACAAATGATACGACGCGCGGGCTTCGGGGAAATGCTCGATGGCGCGGCGGGCGATGGCGCGGAAGAGCGCCGGGTCGTGCCGCGCGGGGATGCGCAACGCTTCGAGGTACGACGTGCCGGCGGTCTTCAGGTGCAGCAGGCCGCCGGTCGTCCGCCCGAGCATCGGATAGATGGAGAACTTGTCGGAGCCGGAGTGGACCGACAGTTTGTAGGGGCCGAGCGCGCGGGCGATTTCGGCGTGCGTTTTCAGGTGCGCGCCGAACGCGTTCAGGTCGCCGATGTAATCGATGCCCTTCTCGAACGAGCCGACGAACCGAGGCGCGA
>JAPLSS010000279.1 GCA_026398515.1 Candidatus Sumerlaeota bacterium
CGCACGCACGGTTCGATGAGGGGGCGCAGGAAACGGGACGCACGGTCCGACGGCTCTTTGCCACGCCACTGGAAACGGTCGACACACCGGAAGCCGCTGACCTAAACACACCCGCGCCTGCGCTCTACTCTACCCATTTTCATATTCAGAAGCCGGGGATCTCTCGCGATTAGTCGCCTTTCATCCCGGCCAATGCCAACAACGCGGAGTTCTTGATCGATTGCATTTCGCTGGATTTCAGGCCGGTGAGAATCCCTTCGCTCACGGACCGGTCCGCCGACTGGATCAAGGCCATCGCCTGGGCGAGCCTCTCCTGCTGATAGGGAGTTGAGCCGGAAATCAGCCAGACGCCTCGAACAACCTGCGCGGCATCTCCGTCCACGGCCTTGTTCTCGCGAAGGAACGTCAATCGTTCGATGGCGTTCTGGGCGTTGGCTTTGACCGAGCCGTCGCGATCGCCCAACGCCGTCTGGAGCGCGGGGAGGGCTTTCTCATCTCCCAGTTCACCTAAGGCCCAGGCCGCGCACCGGCGGGCATAGGGGTCGTCGTCCTTGGCGAGCATGTTCGCCAGGGAGTCGTACGATTTCTTGTCGCCAAGGCTGGCCAACGCCATGCCGGCCATCCCCCGGGTCAGCGGCTCCTCATGGGTCAGCAGCTTGCGCAGGGGCGCAAACGCCGGAGCGGGGTCATCCCAGGGAAGCATCTGGATCATGTAGACGGCGGAGCGACGCCGCGTCGCCTCCTTGTCGTCGAGCCAGGGGATCAGGGCCGCAAGGGCCTGATCGCGGGGATGTCGCCGGACCAGGTCAAACGCCTGTTTGACGCGGTCTGTCTGGGTTTCCATGGTCTGCGAAAGGAGGTCAATGGCCTCCGTGACATCCTTGCGCACATCCGCGGGGATGGTCGAGTCAGACGCCTCCGCCCGTGCGGCCGATTGGCCCTCGGTTTCAAACGTATACACGACCGGCTCGACCGGAACGCCGTAGGCGCTCGTGAAGTTGATGTACCCGGGATAGTTGATCCCCAACTGAAACGAAGCATTGGGCTGGAGAGCCACGGGAAGGACGCAGGTCATCTGGTCCGGCTCCCAGCGCGGCTTGCCCGTGGTTTGGGGGTATCCGCGGCCGATCTTGCACCACGAGAACCCGCCGCCCATCTTCTGATCGAATGTCACGCGCAATTCGGTCGTCGCCAGCGAGACCCCCTTCGCGCCGTTTTCCGGGTTCATGGAAACGATGCGCGGCGCCGTCAGCGCGGCGATCATCTCCGGCGTGGCGCCGACGGTCGCGAAATAGATGGCCGAATCCTCGACCGAAACGCCGTTCTTCCCGCAGAAATTCTTGAAGGATGTGGAGTTGATCCCCACCCGGTAGAAATGCCCGGCCTCCAGCGCCACCGGCAACACGCAGGTGCGCGCGTCCTGCCAAGTTGCATTGCCGGTCGTCTTCGGATAGAGTTCGCCTCCGCCGGTCCACGCATAGCCACTGGTGTCCATCTCCTGGTCGAACGTCACAGTGATGCCGGCCAGCGCGGGATCGACATCCTTCGCGCCGACCGGCGGAACGGTCTGAACAATTCGCGGCGCCGGCGCTTCTTCCGATTTCGATCCGCCGGACTTCCAGTTCTGGATGAATTCCTCGTCGGCCTTCTGCTGGACTTCCGGTCTGCTGTATTCGACGGCCTCCGGGCTCTTGGCCCACTCCACCTTTTCCGGCGAGAACGCCGGCTGGCGCCCCTGCTCGTTCCACCACTTGCCCCACGCCTGCCAGTCGGTTCCAAAATTGACTCCGGTCAATCGCACCAGCGAGATCTGCGCCCAAAAGCGTGTGTTCTGATTGTAGTGATAGACCAAGTGGATGAGCGCCGGGACCACCGACGCATCGCCGATCAGGCCCAGGGCCCGGGTGGCCATGCAGCGGTCGGCGTTGTCCTTCTCCGTGGGATCGGCGGCAATGAGCAGAAGCGGCGCGACGGCCTTCTTGCTCTTGATTGCTCCGAGCGAATTGATCGCCACCTCATGCCGGCTCCATGGCCCCTCTCCGGACCCCTTCAGTTTCTCCAGCCACACGGCCTCCATTTCGGCTTTGGCTGTGTCGGAGAGTTTGGCCAGCTCGCCGTGGTCGAGGATGCTGGCGAACGTCTGCTCGGTCCATTCCGCATACAACCGCTGCGGCTCGGTCAGCAGGTGGTCGAATTCGGATTGCGGAGTCGCCGCCGGCGAGGGCGACGCCGCGGCTTGGGCCAACGCCGACCGCACGACGCCCATCGGCGCCAGGAAAATCGCAATGGCCGCCAGCGACGCCCACCCCAGCGCGTTCAACACGCCTTGCCCCCGCCGGCCCGGCGCTTGCAGCAAGCGCGCCACGCGCCAGAAGACGAAGGTGTGCGGCTCGAGAATCCCCATGATCGAGGGAACCGGCGCCAGGCGGCTTCGCTCGGCCATGGCCAGAATCGCCTTTCCATACTCGGGGCGGGAGGATTCGCCCGACGCCGAAGCCACCGCCTCGTCCGTCTCCATTTCGCGGTAGCGCCGGACCTCGCGCCCGGCCAGCCAGACCAGCGGGTGGAACCAATACAACAGTTGCACGAATCTTTGCGCGACGTTCATGAGAGTGTCTCCTCTTCGGATGTGGAGCAACTCGTGGAACACGGCCAGACGCAACTGTTCCCGAGGCATCTCTTCCAGCAACGCGGTCGGAAACAACAGGACCGGCCGCCGCCAGCCGAACACGCACGGGGCGAACCCGCCCGGGGCGACGAGGCACGGCGGGGCCGAGCGCAGCCCGATCTTCCGCGCCGACGCCCCGACCGCGGCCTCCAGCCACGCCGGCGCCGGCGCGCTGCAGCGCGCCAGCCATCTTCGAAATCGCAGGAGGGCGATGAGGCTGTGGGCGATTAGCGCCGCGATTCCGGCGAGCCACACCGCGAAAAGCGTCGGGGTCAGAGCGAGGCGCGCGCGGCTGGGGCGCACAGGCGCCGGCGGAAAACCGGAGGAGTCGGAGGGCGTCTCCGGGGACTCCGCAAGCCATCCCGCGGCGTTATGGATCGGCGATGGCGCGGCGCTTTCCGACCCCGCCCGCGCGGGAGCGGCCACGGCGACGGACTTCGAGACGAGCGACGCCGCCGAATAGGCATGCCCCCACTGCGGCGGCACGACCAGCTTGACGAACGCCAGCAGCCACAGCAGATAGAGCACCCGAGGCGATGCCGCCCGGAACAGCGTGCTCAACGCCGCAATGCCCAGCGCCAGAATCGCGACCTGCCACGACATGGCCGCCATCCAGCCGCCCCAAACCTGAGCTGCCGCGCGGATCATTTTCGTCTCTCCTCTTCCTACGGCCTTCCTGTAAGCCGTCCAACGAAGAAGGAATGGAAACCGAGCGCCTTGTCATGGTGAGGACAGGAACGCATGGCTTCCTTCTTAATGACCCCTTTGACTTCCCTGCGGACCTCGTCCTTTCCTTCCGACTCGCTTGCCTTCAACACGATGGGCTTCTCGCAGGGCCGGCATTTCGCCATTCTCCTTTTGCCTCCCCGGCGGACGCTCCTGACTCTGGGTTCGTAGCGGCGCCTTTAAGCGTTGGATCGCACGACGGCATCGGCTAAAGGCGTCACCACGAACCCACGGCGCGCTCATCGCGGTTTGGGCGGCCTCTTCTCCGCGTTCCTGATCAGGTCGTGAAGCAGGGCCGCCTCTTCCGGGGTCGGCGCGCGGCCGTCGAAGAAATGGACCAGGAACGGCTGCAACGCCCCCTCCAGCACCCGGCGGGAGAACCGGCGCACCTCCTGGCGGACCACGCGGTCGCGCCCGACGCAGGCCGAGTACAGATACGAGTTCCCGACCTGGGTGT